>NZ_JASJSQ010000076.1:0-23831 GCF_030236855.1 Stenotrophomonas maltophilia group sp. Smal13 | reverse complement strand
CGGGCCTTGGCCCGGGCGAGAATCGCGGCGGCGGCCGGGGGGAGGGCGGGCTTCACGTCCGGCGCCGGGGCTGGCGTTCGTCGCGCATCGCGTTCGGCCTCGCGGCGCGCCAGGCGCACGGCGCGGGCACGGTAGCGTTCGCGTGCGGCCCAGGCCGCGTGCAGCTGCTGTTGGGCCTGGCACAGGCGTTGCGGAAGGTCCGGGTGGCCGGGCAGCAGCTGTTCGTCGCCGGCACGGGCGACGTAGTCCATGAGACCGGCCTGCAGGGCGCCATCGAGATCGTCTGCCTGGACCCGGGCGAACAACTGCGCGGGGTTGGGTCGGGATGCCATGGCGTCAGCGGTTCTGGAAGGCCGGCGGGCGGCGCTGCAGGAAGGCGCTGGTGCCTTCGCGAATGTCTTCGGTGGCGAACAGCAGGCCGAACTGCACGCTTTCGTACTCCAGCCCAGCCTCCAGGCTGCATTCGCCACCCACGTGTACCGCGTCGAGCAGGCCACGCAGGGCCAGCGGGGCCGAGCGTGCCAGCTGGCGCGCGATGTCCTGTACACGGTTGTCCAGCGCATCGGCGGGCACCACCTCGTTGACGATGCCCAGTTCCAGCGCACGCGCGGCGTTGATCGGTGCGCCCAGCAGGCACAGCTCCAGGGTGGCGGCGCGGCCGCACAGGCGCAGCAGGCGCTGGCTGCCGCCGAAGCCGGGAATCAGGCCGAGATTGATCTCCGGCTGCCCGACCTTGGCCGTATCGGCAGCGATGCGCAGGTGGCAGGCCATGGCCAGCTCCAGCCCGCCGCCCAGGGCGAAGCCGTTCACGCGTGCGATCACCGGCTTGGGCATGCGCTCGATCTGGCGCATCAGGGCCTGGCCGAGCAGGGAGAAATCACGTCCCTGAACCGCACTGAGTGTGTTCATCTCGGCGATGTCGGCCCCGGCCACGAAAGCCTTCGGACCGGCACCAGTCAGCACCACCACGCGCACGTCCGGGTCGGCGGCGGCAGCGCTGAACGCCTCGGTCAGCGCCTGCAGGGTCGCGGCATTCAAGGCGTTGAGCTTGTCCGGGCGCTGGACGGTCACGGTGCGGATGGCGCCGTCGTCGGCGACAGCGATCAGGGCATCGGCCACGGGGAAACTCCTGAAACGTTAAAAAAAAGTGAGATTGAACTCCGCCAACGCAGACGGGTCTTAGCCTGCATCGTGAGTAGCGGTTACACGTTGTGCCCGTTATCCTAACCCGTCGCCTCAGGGCGGCGCAGAACGTCCCTGAGTTACCACCCCTGGAGAACTGTTTGATGAAGTTGCGTTCTATCGCGGTCGCCGTCGCGGCCCTGGCCCTGACGGGCAATGCCTTCGCCCAGGACGTCTCGTCCGAAAAGGGCAAGCTGAGCTACTACTTCGGTTACGACTACGGCAACAACCTGGCGGAGCTGACCGGTCGTGGTGAGCAGCTGGACATCAACTCGGTGGTGAAGGGTCTGCAGGACGCCTACGCCAAGAAGCAGCCGGCGATCACCGCCGACCAGCTGAAGCCGGCCGTTGAAGCGTTCCAGAAGCGCGAGCAGGGCCGTGCCCAGGCTGCCAAGGCCGAGTACGAAAAGGCTGCTGCCGAAAACAAGACCAAGAGCGATCAGTTCATCGCGGCGAACAAGGCCAAGGCCGGCGTGCAGTCCCTGCCGAGCGGCGTCCAGTACCGCGTGATCGAAGCCGGCAAGGGCGCGAAGCCGACCCAGGCCAGCACCGTGCAGCTGGAAGTGGCCGGTCCGTTCCCGTACGGCCAGCGCCCGACCGAAGCCCGCCCGGCCCAGCAGATTCCGTCGATCAAGGTCAGCGAAGTCGAAATGAAGGCCATGCGCGAGACCCTGCTGCAGATGCCGGCTGGCTCGAAGTGGGAAGTCACCCTGCCGCCGGACCAGGCCTACGGTGCCGACCCGCGCACCCCGTTCCCGCCGAACGTGGCTGTGCAGTTCGAGATCAAGCTGGTCAGCGTCAAGTAAATCGAAGCGGTAAACGAAACGCGCCGGTGATCCCACCGGCGCGTTTTTGTTTGCGCGGAGCGCGACGCTGCCGTGCACTGCATATTGACCCCGCGCAAATTCAGCCCGATCGCGCTACTGTTGCCGGGTGCAAACAATGGAAAAAACGGCGCGTGTTGTCGCAAGTCCCTGCATCGGAGTGTGCACGCTGGATCCGCACCGGCAATGCACCGGCTGCGGGCGGCATATCGATGAGATCGCGCGGTGGTCGTCGATGAGCAACGAGGAACGCAGCCGCATCCTGCATCGCGTGCAACCTCTGCGTGAACAGCTGCAGCAATCACTGCGCGGCTCGCTGGCTGATCACGAGCGCCTGATGCGCGCGCTGCATCCACTGGCCGAGCCGCCGGCCGGCGACGGCTGGAACCGCAGTGAACTGATCGATCTGCTTCCGCCCGGGCCCCCGGTGGAAGCCGCCGTACTGGCCGGCATCGTGCCGCGCGCCAACGGCGCACAGGTCATCCTCACCCGTCGCACCGAAACCCTGCGCACCCATGGTGGTCAGGTCGGCTTCCCCGGTGGCCGCACCGAACCCGATGACCGCGATGCGTTGGCCGCTGCACTGCGCGAGAGCCAGGAGGAAATCGCATTGGCGCCCGGCCAGGTGCAGGCGCTGGGCTATCTCGATCCCTTCGTGACGATCACCGGCTACCGGGTCACGCCGGTGGTGGCCGTGGTCGATCCGGATTTCGTGCCGGTGCCACAGCCCAGTGAAGTGGCCGAAGTGTTTGAAGTGCCGCTCGATTACCTGATGGCAGCCGACAACCTGCACCAGGTCGAAATCAATCATCGCGGCCGCGTCCGCCACGTCCTCGAATATGGCTGGCCCGGCCAGCGCATCTGGGGCGCCACCGCCGCCATCCTCTACAACCTGCGTCGCCGCCTGGAGCAAGTGCAATGAAGCCGATCGATCCGCCGTGGACCACCCTGGTCGATGTCGCCACCTTGGCCGCTGCATTGGGCGAGGGCGTTCGCGTGGTCGACGCACGTGCTACTGCCAGTACCGCCGTACGCGTGGTCGATGCACGTTCCTCGCTGGCCGATCCGCAGGCGGGTAACGGCCAGTTTCTGGCGGGGCATGTTCCGGGCGCGGTGTATGCCGACCTCAATCGGGACCTGTCGGATCTGACCCGCAGCGGCCACGGCCGTCACCCGCTGCCGGACAGCGATGCCTTCGCCGCGAAACTGGGCCAGTGGGGCATCGGTCCCGACACCCAGGTGGTGGTCTACGACGGCAGCGATGGCAGCATGGCCGCCTCGCGCCTGTGGTGGCTGCTGCGCCTGATCGGGCACAGCAAGGTGGCCGTGCTTGATGGTGGCATCGCCGCATGGCAGGGCGCAGGGCACCCCTTGGCGACGGGGCAGGATGAGGTGACCGCGCTGCCGGTTTACCCGGGCCGTTTCGACACCACCCAGATCGCCAATGCCGAGGAAATCAGCGCACGCCTGAAGCACGCGCCGGGCTGGTTGGTCGACGCACGCGCAGGCGAGCGCTTCCGCGGCGAAGTGGAGCCGCTGGACCCGGTCGCCGGCCACGTGCCCGGCGCGGTCAACCGTCCGTTTGCGTTGAACGTCGCCGACGGCCGCCTGCGTGATGCACAGGAACTGCGCGCCGAACTGCAGGGCGTGATCGGCAACCGCGATCCACAGCAGGTGGTGCTGATGTGTGGCTCCGGCGTGACGGCCTGCCACCTGCTGCTGGCGATGGAAACGGCGGGCCTCTCCGGCGCCCGCATCTACGCCGATTCGTGGAGCGGTTGGGTGAGCGACAGCAGCCGCCCGGTGGCCAGCGGCGCCTGAGCCGCGCGGGGTCGGATCCGTTTTCCAACGGAAAACGGCTCTGACCCCATCGAGCGTAAATCGGGGTCAGAGCCCGTTGCGTAGCAACGGGATCCGACCCCGTGCCGACCAACGGTCGGCACCCACCAACAGCAGCAGGAATCTGTGGAAGGCGGGGTGGGTCCGGTTGCGGGGGCGTGAGCCGCATGGATGCGGCGACCGAGCTTACATGGACGTACTTGCAGCGTCCCCCGCAACCGGACCCACCCCGCCTCCCCTCAGGAAGTCAGCTTCTGCTTTTGCTGTTGTTCTGGCTTCGGCTTCGGCTTCGGCTTCTGCTTCTGCGGGTGCAGGGCGCAGCCCTGCAAACCCTTACCCAACCGGCTGCAACGGCACCTTCGCCAGGATCCGCGCCCACGGGAACAACGGCCCCGGATCACGCTTGCGTGCCACCATCAGCGCCGGGTCATCGCTGGCCGGCACCTGCTCCAGATCCAGCTGGTCGTGCCCGGCAATCCGCCGCAGCGACGGATAGCGCACCACCAGCGCCTGCAGCAGGCCTTCCAGCGCCTGCAGCTGTGCCTCGGTGTAGGGCTCGTCCATCGCCTGCTGGCGGCTGTCGAACCAGTGCGGGTAGCGCCCGGTGTTGACCAGCTCGATGCCCAGCGTATGCGCGTTCATGCCGCGCACGTGATGCGCCACGCGCTCCGGCGCCACGTACTGCACCACGCTGCCGTCGCGGTCGATGTAGAAGTGGCCGCTGTTGCCGGCGCCGCTGTCATACAGCACGCGCTCGCCGTACTCACGGGCCATCGCCAGGTCGGGCAGCTCGGTGCAGTGGATCACCACCATCTCCAGCGTGGCCGGGTCGCGCAGTGGCAGACGGTCTTCGTAGGGCAGGGGCTGCAGTTGCAGGCCGGGCAGGAGCGGGTTGGGCATCCGGCGATGCTAGCATTGCGGCATGAACCTGCCTTCCCTTTCCTCGTTGGCCCGCGCCCACGGAGCACGCGCATGAGCCGCGGCCACTGCATCCTGTCCCATGGCTTCGAGAGCGGCCCGGAGGCGACCAAGGTCACCGCGCTGGCCGACGTGGCGCAGCGCCTGGGCTGGACCCATGAGCGCCCGGACTACACAGACCTGGACGCGATGAGCGAGGTCAGCCGCGTAGGTGACGTGCCGACCCGCCTGCGCCGCCTGGTTGAACGCACCGCCATCGCCGCCCGGCAGGGTCCGGTGGTGCTGGCCGGTTCCAGCCTGGGCGCCTACATCTCTGCCATCGCCTCGCTGCAGGTGCCGGTGGCCGGCCTGTTCCTGATGGTGCCGCCGACCACCATGGGCCCGATGCCGGCGCTGGACGCCGCCGCCGTGCCGACCACCGTGGTCCAGGCCTGGCATGACGATGTGGTGCCGGCCGCTGGAGTGATCGCCTGGGCCCAGGCGCGTTCGGCGCAGCTGCTGCTGGTCGACGACGGCCACCGCCTGGAGCACCATGTGGAGGCCTCCGCGCAGGCCTTCGAGCGCCTGCTGCGGCAACTGTGAAGCCCGGGCGCACGGCGCGCCCGCCCGCATTGACTACAATGGCAGCCCCGCCGCCCCCGGCGCGGGCCTGCCGGCCGTGCCTACGGCCCTCCTTTCCGACTGGCCCGGCCCCTGTGCCGCGCCCGACCACCTGCGAACCGATCCTGTGAAATTCTTCGTCTCCTGCGCCAAGGGCCTGGAATACCTGCTTGCCGATGAACTGTCGGCCCTGGGCCTTGGCAAGGCCACTGCCACCATTGCCGGCGTCAACGCCGAGGGCGAACTGGAGCAGGCGCTGCGGATCGTGATGTGGTCGCGCCTGGCCAGCCGCGTGCTGTGGCCGATCGACGAGTTCGACTGCCCGGACGAGCAGGCCCTGTATGACGGCGTGCGTGCGCTGCCGTGGCACGAGCACATCAAGCCGGAGATGACCCTGGCGGTGGACGCGCACGTGTCGGGCGACAAGATCACCCATGCCCGCTTTGCCGCGCAGCGGATCAAGGACGCCATCGTTGACCGCATGCGTGATGAAGGCCTGGAGCGCCCGTCGGTCAACACCGACCTGCCGGATGTGCGCGTCAACCTGTCACTGCGCAAAGGCCGTGCCTCGCTGTCGATCGACCTCGGCGGCGGCCCGTTGCATCGCCGTGGCTGGCGCGGCGCCGCTCACGAGGCACCGCTGAAGGAAAATCTGGCCGCCGCGCTGCTGCTGCGCGCGCAGTGGCCGCGGCTGCACGCCGCCGGTGGCGGCCTGCTGGACCCGATGTGCGGCAGCGGCACGCTGCTGATCGAAGGCGCGCTGATGGCCGCCGACGTTGCTCCCGGCCTGATGCGCCACGGCAGCCTGCCGCCGAGCCGCTGGCTGGGCTTCGACAAGGCCGCCTGGAAGAGCATCCAGAGCGAGGCGCGTGACCGCGAAGCGGCTGGCCTGGCCGCGCTGAAGCCGGTCATCCACGGCAGCGACATCGACCCGACCGCGATCCAGGCGGCACGCGAGAATGCCGAGGTGGCCGGTGTCGCCCACGCGATCCGCTTCACCCGCGCCGACGTCGCCGACCTGGCCGCACCGGAGCAGGAGATCGGTGCGGTGGTCTGCAACCCGCCGTATGACGAACGCCTGGCCGCCGACCCGGCGCTGTACCGCGCACTCGGCAATGCCCTACAGAAAGCGGTGCCGCAGTGGCGCGCCAGCCTGCTGTGCGGCAACGACGAACTGGCCTTTGCCACCGGCCTGCGTGCGGGCAAGAAGTACCAGATGTTCAACGGTGCGCTGGAATGCGCGCTGATCGTCTGCGACCCGATCGCCGTGCCGGGCCGTGACCCGGCGCAGCCGCGCGAACTCAGCGAAGGTGCGCAGATGGTGGCCAACCGCCTGCGCAAGAACCTGAAGAAGTTCAAGAGCTGGCGTGCCCGCGAGGACATCACCTGCTTCCGCGCCTACGATGCCGATCTGCCGGAGTACGCGGCGGCCATCGATGTCTACGAGGAAGACGGTGGCAAGCGCCGCACCTTCCTGCATGTGCAGGAATACGCCGCACCGGCGGCGATTCCGGAGAACGACGTGCGCCGCCGCCGCAACGAGCTGCTGGCGGCCGCGCGCGAAGTATTCGGCGTGCCGCCGGAGCAGGTCTCGATGAAGTCGCGCGAGCGCGGCAAGGGCGGCAGCAAGTACGGCCGTTTCGAGCAGCGTGACGAATTCATCGTGGTGCGCGAGAACAACGCGCTGCTGCAGGTGAATCTGTTCGACTACCTGGACACCGGCCTGTTCCTCGACCATCGCCCGCTGCGCCGGATGATGGCCGAACAGGCGCGTGGCAAGCGTTTCCTCAACCTGTTCTGCTACACCGGCGTGGCCAGCGTGCAGGCCGCCGTGGCCGGTGCGGCCAGCACCACCAGCGTCGATCTTTCGGCGACTTACCTGCAGTGGTGCTACGACAACCTGGCGTTGAACGGGCAGGGCGGCAACCAGCACCTCCTGGTGCAGGCCGATGCGATGGCCTGGCTGGAAGGCGACCGTGGCCAGTACGACGTGATTTTCTGCGATCCGCCGACCTTCTCCAACTCCGCACGCGCCGATGACTTCGACGTGCAGCGCGAGCAGTTGAAGCTGCTGCGCGCGGCGGTGGCGCGGCTGGCGCCGGGTGGCGTGCTGTACTTCTCCAACAACTTCCGCCGCTTCAAGCTGGAAGAGAACGCCATCGCCGAATTCGCCCAGTGCCGCGAAATCACCGCGCGCACCATCGGCCCGGATTTCGAGCGCAACGCGCGCATCCACCGCGCGTGGGAACTGAAGCGGTTGGGGTAATTCCGGTAGTGCCGGCCGCTGGCCGGCAACGTTGTCAGATCCGCAGAGGGTTCATGGGATGCCGGCCAGCGGCCGGCACTCCCCATATCTGGCCGGTACATCCACGCCATGCGTGGAGGGCTGTTCAGTAGATCCACGCCATGCGTGGATGGCGGTTACAGCAACGCCACCAGCAGCCCGGCCACGGGCAGCGCGATCGCCAGCGGCGCGATCCATTTCGGCCGGTACGGGTACAACCCGAACGACAGCACCACGCCGCCCACGGTCATCACGCCCAGCCACAGCACCGGGCCCATCGCCCAGCCGTGGTCGACCACGCACAATGCGAACGCTACCGTCAGCAGCACCCAACCCAGCACCCGCCACTGCGTGCGCCGTGCCGGGGTGGCTGCAGCCTTGCCGTGCAGGTCGTGCTGGTGCTTCTCCATCGCCAGCGACAGCGCGGTGAACGCGGAGAACGACAGGGTCAACGCCAGCAGCATCATGCGCTGGCCTCCGCTTCGGCGGATTCCACAGCGTCCACCGGGGCCTTGGGTGCCGCCGCGGCGGCACGCTTCTTCTTCTCGGCTGCAGACAGCGGTGGCGTCCAGCGCTGCATGCGCCAGCCGCACAGCGCCAGCATCGCGCCGAACGCGATCATCGACAGATCGAAGCCCGCCAGCACCCAGTCGCCGTTGCGCAGGGTGATGCCCAGGTGCGCATGCGTGGTCAGCGCATTGACCACCGGCACCAGCGCGAACGCGGCTGCGCCCAGGTACAGCTGCCAGGCCCACATCATCCGCTTCGGCCAGATGAAGGCGGCCAGCAGTGCCGCGCCCCAGGCGTAGAAGAACACGTTGGCCTCGGCGCTGGAGCGTTCGGCGATGTCCAGCGGCAGCAGGCGGTTGCCCCAGAAGTACGCTGCAAAGGCGATCGGCAGGCCGGCCACGGTACCGATGTTCAACGCATCGACCAGGCGCAGGCCGAAGCCTGTGCGGCCACTCTTGGCGTGCTTGGGCCGTTCCTTCACCGCCCACAGCACCACGCCGCTGGCCACCATCAGGCAGCCGACCAGGCCGGACAGGAAGAACAGTGCGCGCAGGCCCCAGTCGGCGAAGCGCGCCAGGTGCAGGCCGTACAGCACGCCGCGGGTGGCGGTGGCGCCACCGGAAGGCGGTGTTTCTTCCAGCAGCGTGCCGTTGACCATGTCGTAGCGCACGGCCGGGGTGTCGGTGGACAGGCGCTTGCCGTCACGCTGGCGGATGTCGATCACTGCATTGGCCGCGCCCGGGTTGGACACGGTGAAGCCGGCCACTTCCACGCCGTGCCAATGCGCTCGCGCGCTGTCCAGCAGCTGCGCGATCGGCAGCGGGGTGGCGCGGCCTTCGGCAGGTGCAGTCACCTCCGGCATGCCACCGAAGGCCTCGCTGTAGAACGCATCCTCGTCCTGCGGGTAGGCCACCTTCACGCCCCACGGCAGGTACATGATCATCAGGGTGACGATGCCGGTGTAGGTGATCATCGCGTGGTAGGGCAGGGCCATCACCGCGCTGACGTTGTGGAAATCGAGCCAGGACCGCAGGCCCTTGTCCTTGCGGAAGGTGAAGAAGTCCTTGAAGATTTTCTTGTGGGTGATGACGCCGGTGATGATTGCCACCAGCATGAACATCGCGCAGAAGCCGACCAGATAGCGCGCCCACAGCACCGGGATGTAGTGCAGGTCGAAATGCAGGCGGTAGAAGAAATCACCGCCGCGGGTCTCGCGGGCCTTCAGTGCCTGCCCGGTGTTCGGGTCCAGTGTTGCGTCGCCGAAGCCCCCTCGACGGCCACGGCTGGGGTCGGCCAGCTCCGGCGGCAGCCGCCAGAACATCTGCATGGCGGGGTTGCGCGGTTGTGGCAGGGTGACGAACCAGTTCTCGGCCTGCGCGGCGTTGGCCTGCAGGTAGTCCACGGCACGCTGCGCGGCCACATCGATGCTGACGTTGCTGGAGGGCAGTTCCGGGCGCATCCAGCGGCTGATTTCCTCGCGGTAGTAGCTGGCCGTGCCGGCCATGAAAATCAGCAACAGCAGCCAGCCGACCAGCAGGCCGGTCCAGGTGTGCAGCCAGGCCATCGACTGGCGGAATCCGTTCTTCATGCCCAGGCCCCCAGCATGCGCGCGATGACTGCCATCAGCAGGGTGGGGGCGAGGATGCCGACCCACGCACGCAGCGCACTGCGCGTGGCGAACGCCCACAGCGCCGCGCAGGCGGCCACCAGAATGGCCAGCAGCATGCCGGTCAGCACGGTCTGGCCTCGAGCGCCGGGCAGCGCCACCGCGCAGAATACGCTGGTCACGGAAGCCAGCGCGTAGCCGCCGAAGATCGCCGCCAGCGAGCGTGACAGCACGCCCCAGCGCGGGTTGGAGAAGAAGGTGCGGGGGCTGGCGGTTGCGGGCGAGCGGTCCACGGCGTTCCTGCAGGTTTCAGTGAAAAGGAACCGGCGCACCGCAGCGCGCCGGGGTTGGCCATCCGTGGCCGGGCACCGGTCGCAGAACCGGTGCCATCCATCGAGGGTCAGAGCTTCCAGCGCAGTGTCACGGTGACATTGCGTGGTTCGCCCCAGTACACGCCGTTGTAGAAACCGACGTTGTTGAAATACTTCTTGTCCAGCAGGTTATTGATGTTCAGCTGCGCGCTGAAGTTCTCGTTGAAGCGGTAGCCGCCGGCCAGGTTCAGCAGGTAGAAGGCGTCCTGGGTGATGTTGGCCTTGCTGCGATCCGCCTTGGTGCTGGTGTTCCAGATGCGGCTCTGCCAGGTCACACCGCCACCCAGCCAGAAGCGGCCATCGATGCCACCGGGGCGCCAGCTGGTGTTGAGGCGGAAGGTATCCTGCGGGGTCGTGGTCCGCTGCAGCACGCCATCCTTGTTGCGGATGACGGTGTGGGCAAAGCCTGCCGAGACGTTCCACTGCTCGCCGATACTGCCCTGGGTTTCGATTTCCCAGCCCTTGACCTTGTTGCCCTTGCCGGTGGAGCGGTAGGCCTGCTCACCGCCGGGCAGCGAGTTGACCGGTACCGAATCATCCTCCTCGGCGACGTTGTCCTGCTTGCCCTCGAATACGGCGGCGGAGGCATTGAGCAGGCCGCCGAAGAACTCGGCTTTGACGCCAGCTTCGTACATGTTGCCGACTATCGGCTCCAGGTAGTTGCCGTCGCGGTCGCGGTTGCTCTGCGGCTTGAAGATATCGGTGTAGCTGACGTAGGCGCTGAAAATCGAGTTGAAGTCGTAGATCAGGCCCGCATACGGGGTGAGCGTATCGTCGGGCTTGTAGCCGCTGCGCCTGGTGCCAGTGCGGTTGCCGGTGGCGTCGTAGGAATAGTCCCACTTGCGGGTTTCCCAGCTGCCGTAGCGTGCGCCGACTACGGCCAGCAGCGAATCGGCAAGTCGCAGACGCGCGGCGAGATAGGCGGCGCGCTGGCGCAGCTCATCCTGTGATGACAAGTGGCCGAGACGGGTGACCGGCAGTACCGGGACGTTGCCGGTCCAGTGCCGCCAGTCAGGCACCTTCGCATAGGCCGTGTCGTAGTTGAAATCCATTGCTTCCGATTCGCCCTTGCGAACCGATTGGCCCAGGCCGAACACAAGCTCATGCTCGCGACCGAACAGCTTGAACGGCCCGCCCACGTTGACGTCGAACACGTCCATCGTGCTGTGCTGGTTGAAGTGCGAGATGTACGCCGTTATGCCGGTGCCGTCCGCGCGCGGATTGCCGGCCGCACCGTACCAGACGCTGCCGTCGGTATCGCGTACCGCATGGCTGACGTTGCCCTTCACCGACCAGCCGTTGCCCAGTTGCTGTTCCAGCCGCGCGAAGGTGGTCTTCTCCACGATCGGCCAGCTGCTCCACGACGCGGACAGGTTGGTCGAGCGCGGCAGGTTGGCCGGCGTTCCGTCTTCCCCCCAATAGGGCACTACACCCCAGGTCACGCCGGTGGTGTGTGGCGACTGGTATTCATAGCCCACCTCGAACAGTGTGCTGTCGCTCAGGTCGGCCTGGACGATGCCATAGAACACATCCTTGTCCAGTGCGTAGACATCGCGGAACGAATCACTCTGCTGCTTGGCGGCCACGATGCGTGCACGAATGCGGCCGTCCCAGGCGACGGGGCCGCCGAGGTCGGCTTCCAGGCGCCGGTTGCTCCAGCGGCCGAGGGTCAGGTTGGCACCCATCTGGAAGGTGTCGGTCGGTCGCTTGCGGATCATGCTGATGGTGCCGGATGGATCGCCGGCGCCGGTGGTCAGGCCGGTGGCACCGCGGATCACTTCGATACGCTCGTAGATGACGTTGTCGGTGTTGGTCTTGACCGAGCCACCGAACGTATTGAGCATGCCATCGACCTGGAAGTTTTCGATGGTGTAGCCACGCGAGACATAATTGATTCGCTCGCTGTCGGTGACCGATACGCTGACGCCGGTGACCTGGCCCATCACGTCCGACAACGAGAAGAGGCCCATGTCATCCAGGCGCTGGCGGGTGATGACCGTCACCGACTGCGGCGTCTCGCGCAGTGACAGGTCGAGCTTGGTCGCACTGCGCGCGCCCTTCACCGTATAGCTGTTTGGAATCTCGCCATCGGCGGTCACCTTCACGGTATCCAGCGTGCGCGCGGAAGGATCGGCAGTGCCGTCGGCGTGGGCCAGCGGGGCGATCATCAGTGCGGTCACGGCCAGGGCCAGCAGAGTGGGATGAGGGTGGTTCAACGGCATTGCCATCGGTGCGATTCCATGCAGGACGAAACAGGCGATGGAATGCGCAGACACAGCAGCCATGCGCTTCGCGCACGTCGCCCAGCGAGTCCCATCGACGGTGCGCCACCCGCTTGGTGCGGGCGACCCGTTAGTCGGGGGATGTACACGGGCGAAGGGGCGGGTAGGTGCGTGCTTCCGTGCCCCGCTTGGCTAAGCGTACAACCGATCGGCAAATGATAGGCATTCGCATTTCGTTAATCAAGCGTGACGAATTCCGTCTCCACGCAGGGCGTGGATCGACTACCGCATGGGCGCCTAGAACCTGAACACCACCGTCGCGGCATGCAGCAGCAGGCCGATCAGCCCGCCCACCAGGGTGCCGTTGAAGCGGATGAACTGCAGGTCGCGGCCCACGCTCAGTTCCAGTTGCTCGACCAGGTGCCGTTCGTCCCAGCTTTTCACGGTCTGCGCGATATGCGTGGTCACGCCTTCGCGCAGGCGGCCGGTCAGACGCTGGGCGCCCTCCAGCAGGTGCTGGTTGAGGGCCTCGCGCAGGGCCGGGTCGGCCTGCAGGCTGCTGCCCAGCGAGGCGAGGCTGCGCTGCAGGTGGCCGACCAGCGCCGAGTCCTCGCGCTGCAGGTCCGCGCGCAGGCTGGCATGGATGCGCGCCCACAGCCCCTGCACGTACTCCTGCAGGGCGGGGTGGTCGATCATTTCCTGTTTGAGCTGTTCGATGCGCTCGGCCAGGGCCGGGTCCTCGCGCAGGCGCTGCACGTAGTTCTGCAGCCAGCTCTCGTAGTCCTGGCGCAGCGGATGCTGCGGCTCGGCCAGCACCTGCTGCAGTTCTTCCAGCACCGCCCGCGCCAGTCGCTCGGCCAGGCTGTCGCCGATCTCGTCGATCGGCTTGACCCAGTTCACCGTGCTCGACAGCGTCGGCCACTCGCGCTGGATGTAACGCACGATCAGCTGCGAGGCGCGCTCCTTCACTTCCGGCTGCTCCAGCCAGCGCCCCAAGCGCTGCAGGCCCTCGTCCAGCACGCGCTGGTGGCGCCCATCGGCGGTCAGCAGGGCCAGCAGCTCACCGGCGGTGGCGGCGGCATTCCACTGCCGCAGCTGCCGCACCACGAAGGCGTGCAGCTGCCGACGCACCGCGGTTTCGTCGAAGAAGTCCAGTGCCTGCAGGGCCCAGCCGCGGGCCATGTCGGCCAGCATCCGCGAACGTGCAGGGTCGGCCAGCCAACTGCCGAGACGGCTGGCCGGGTCGAATACCTGCAGCTTTGCCAAGAGGACCTGTGGTTCAAGGAACTGGTCGCGCACGAACAGCGCCAGGCTGTCGCCGATGCGTTCCTTGCTGCGTGGGATGATTGCCGTATGCGGGATCGGCAGGCCCATCGGCCGCCGGAACAGCGCGACGACCGCGAACCAGTCGGCCAGTGCGCCGACGGCCGCTGCTTCGCAGAAGGCCGAGACCCAGGCCCAGATGCCGCGCTCGCCCTGCCAGTGGCTGACCGCGAAACCGGCCAGCATCAACAGCAGCAGTCCCAGCGCGAGGGCTTTCAGGCGCCGCAGCTGAGCGCGGCGCGGATCGTTGGCAGGCGTCATGGCGGAAGTCTACCTGCCAGCGGATGAGCACCGGGTAGTGCCGGCCGCTGGCCGGCATCCGCAACGCACCCGGAACGTCCATGGGGTTGCCGGCCAGCGGCCGGCACTACCCGCTGGCTCAGAGCGCTTCGAGCTGCTTGCGCAACGCCGCCAGCTGCGCGCGCAGGGTGTCGTTCTCGCGGGTCAGCGCGACCACGCGGCGGCGCAGCGCCGGGGCATCCTCGCCCAGCTGCTCCAGTGCCGACAGCACCTCGGCGTCGCGGCTGGCGATCTGCTCTTCGTCCGCTTCCTCGAAGTCCATCTCGGCTGCTTCCGGCTTCGGTGCACGCGGCTTGCGCTTGGACTCGCGCACGCGCTTGGCGGCCTGCTTCAGCTCATCCTTGCCACCGGCGGCAGCGGCGCGCTGCTCGTCTTCCGGCAGGTCGGCCACGGCAGCAGCAGCGCTGATCGAGATCACGCCGGCCTTCACCGCTTCCACCACCTCGGCCGCGGCCTGGGCGTGGATGCGTTCGATCATGCCGACCTGGCTGGCGCTCAGCTTGGCCTCGCGGGCCAGCTCGGCGCGGCTGACCTTCGGTGCCGGCTCCCACGGCGGGCTGTCTTCACCGCCTTCATCGGCCATCTCTGCCGTGCCGTCGCTCTCGCGTTGCAGCTGCGCCTGCTCGATCTGCTTGCGGGCGGCCAGGATGTCGCGCTTGCGCAGCGCCAGCACGCCGCGCTGGAAGTCGGACACGCTGCGGCGGCCCAGGTGCTGCTCGATCATCCACAGGTGCACGTCTTCCATGCTCTGGAAGCGGGTGTTCTGCACGGTATTGAAGGGCAGGCCATGCTTCTGGCAGATGCCGAAACGGTTGTGGCCATCGACCAGCACATCACCCCACAGCACCAGCGCATCGCGGCAGCCTTCGGCCAGGATGCTGCGCTCCAGCGCGTCATGTTCGTCCGCGGTCAGCGGGTCGATGTAGGCCTTGAGTTCTTCTTTGACGACGATATCCATGGGCACGGCAGCGAGCAGGAGCGGAACCGCCCATTGTACCTGCTCGCCACCGCCGGCCAGGGCTCAGGCGGTGGCCCGGATCATCTCGCCCAGGGTGCCGGTGATCTGGTCGATCTGTGCCTTGTCCACGATCAGAGGTGGCGACAGCGCGATGATGTCGCCGGTACAGCGCACCAGCAGCCGGCCGTCCTGGAAGCAGCGCCGGAACACCTCGTAGCCACGGCTGCCGGGGGCATCGCGGCGCGGCGCCAGCTCGACCGCGCCGACCAGCCCGAAGTTGCGGATGTCGATCACGTTGGGCAGGCCCTGCAGCGCGTGCAGCCGTTCCTGCCAGTATTCGCCCAGCTCGATGGCACGCTCGAACAGGCGCTCCTCGGCATAGACCTCCAGCGTGGCCAGCGCTGCGGCGCAGGCCAGCGGATGGCCGGAATGGGTATAGCCATGGAACAGCTCGATGGCCTGCGGCGGTGCCTGCATCAGGGTTGCATGCACGGCGTCGCTGGCCAGCACGCCACCCAGCGGTACCGCGCCGTTGCTGACCGCCTTGGCGAAGGTCAGCAGGTCCGGGGTGACCCCGAAGCGCTGCGCGGCGAAGGGCATGCCGACCCGGCCGAAACCGGTGATGACCTCGTCGAACACCAGCAGGATGCCATGGTGGTCGCACAGCTCGCGCAGGCGCTGGAGGTAGCCGGGCGCGGGCAGGATCACCCCGGCCGAACCGGCAATGGGCTCGACGAACACCGCCGCGATGGTCGAGGCATCGTGCAGCGCGATCAGCCGTTCCAGGTCGTCGGCCAGCTCCGCGCCCTGGCGTGGCAGGCCCTTGCTGAACGCATTGCGCGGCAGGTCCAGGGTATGCCGCAGGTAGTCCACGCCGCCCAGCTGCAGGCCGAACGCCCTGCGGTTGTTGGGCAGCCCACCCAGCGCCATGCCGCCGAAACCGACCCCGTGGTAAGCCTTCTCGCGGCTGATGAAGCGGGTGCGCTGGCCCTCGCCACGCTGGCGGTGATAGGCCAGCGCGATCTTCATCGCGGTATCCACCGCCTCGGAGCCGGAGCTGGTGAAGAACACATGGTTGAGCGGGGCAGGCGCCAGTGCGGCCAGCCGCTGCGCCAGTGCGAAGGCCGGCGGCGAGCCCATCTGGAAGGCCGGCGAATAGTCGAGCGTGCGTGCCTGCTCGACGATGGCCTCGACGATGCGCGGGCGGGCGTGGCCGGCGTTGCAGCACCACAGGCCGGCGGTGCCGTCGAGGATCTGGCGGCCGTCGACGTCCTCGTAGTGCATGCCTTCGGCGCGTACCAGCATGCGCGGCGCGGCCTTGTACTGGCGGTTGGCGGTGAACGGCATCCAGTACGCGTCCAGTGACTCGGGACGCTGGGTGGCCAGGTCGTGCAGGTCGCTTTCGGGACGCTTCATGCCAGCTCCATCGGGTCCGATGCGACGAATGTAGCGCAGCCGCGTCACGGTGGAGTCGCGGCGGTCCCGGTATAACCAAAGCTCGTTGACCGCTGGAGCTTCCCATGGCCGATTTCCCCGACCGCAGCCACTGGCAGGCGCTGTCCCTTCAGCTCTCGATGCCGGGCCAGGCCTTCATCGATGGCCGTTATGTCGATGCCGCCAGCGGCGCCCGCTTCGACTGCATCAGCCCGATCGATGGTCGCGTGCTGGGCGCGGTTGCCGACTGCGACGCGCAGGATGTCGAACGCGCGGTACTGGCCGCGCGGCGCAGCTTCGAGGCGGGCCACTGGTCGCAGGCGAGCCCGGCGCATCGCAAGCGCGTGTTGCTGGCGCTGGCCGCGCTGGTGGAAGCGCACATCGATGAACTGGCGCTGCTGGAAACCCTGGACATGGGCAAGCCGGTGCGTGACGCACGCCGTATCGACCTGCCCGGTGTGGTGCGCTGCCTGAGCTGGACCGCCGAAGCGGTGGACAAACTGTATGGCGAGATCGCGCCGACTGGCCCGCACGAACTCGGACTGGTCACCCGCGAAGCCGCTGGCGTGGTGGCGGCCATCGTGCCGTGGAATTTCCCGTTGCTGATGGCCTGTTGGAAGATCGCGCCGGCGCTGGCGATGGGCAACTCGGTGGTGCTCAAGCCTTCGGAGCGGTCGCCGCTGAGTGCGCTGCGGCTGGCGGCGCTGGCCGCCGAGGCGGGCCTGCCGGAGGGCGTGCTGAACGTGCTGCCGGGCCATGGCGCGCGCGTTGGCGAACCGCTGGCCCTGCACATGGACGTGGATGTGTTGGCGTTCACCGGTTCCACTGCCACCGGCGCGAAGCTGCTGGAGTATTCCGGGCGATCCAACCTCAAGCGGGTCTGGCTGGAATGCGGCGGCAAGAGCCCGCACGTGGTGTTCGCCGACGCTCCCGATCTGGACGCGGCGGCCAAGGCCGTGGCGCAGGGCATCTTCTTCAACCAGGGCGAAGTCTGTACCGCCGGGTCGCGCTTGCTGGTGCAGCGCTCGATCCGTGAGGATTTCGTGCACCAGGTGGTTGCTTATGGCCAGCACATGCAGCCGCAGCATCCGCTGGACGCCGACGCGCCGATGGGCGCGCTGGTGGACGCCGCGCATCTGGACAAGGTGATGCGGGATATCGCATGCGCCGAAGCTGAAGGTGCCCGCCTGCTGCTGGGCGGGCATCGTGCCGAGGTGGAGGCGGGTGGCAGCTATGTGCAGCCCACGGTGTTCGACCAGGTGCGCCCGGAGCAGGCCTTGGCACGCGAGGAAGTGTTCGGGCCGGTGCTGGGGGTGCTCGGTTTCGACGACGAGGCCGAAGCCGTGCGCGTGGCCAACGACAGCCGCTACGGACTGGCCGCCGGTCTCTGGACACGCGATCTGGGCCGCGCGCATCGGGTTGCGCGCCAGCTGCGCGCCGGCCGGTTCTGGGTGAACGGCTGGGATGGCGGTGACATGACCGCACCGTTTGGTGGTTACAAGCAGTCCGGCAACGGCCGGGACAAATCGCTGCACGCCTTCGACAAGTACAGCGAGATCAAGGCCACCTGGATCCAGTTGTAACGACGTGGCTGCTTGACCGCTGTTCGCTCTTTGTAGAGTCGAGCCATGCTCGACTGCTTTTCGTTCTTCGGTAGAGCCGAGCCATGCTCGGCTGCTTCTCGCGAAGAGCAGTCGAGCATGGCTCGACTCTACAGAAGGCAGACAGCTGTCGAGCTACCGGCAGCGGGTACTCACCTGCAGCACCGCTGCACGCAGCAGATCCCGGTCGGCTTCTTCGACGGCATTCTGGAAGTAATCCATGTCCTGCTTGCCCAGCTCGCACGGGTCGACGATGTACCCCGGTGGCCACAAACCCAGCAGTTGCGCTACGCCATGCACGATCTGCTCCGGCGTCATCTGCCGGCGGATCCGGAAGTAATTGCGGCGCGGCGCGAATGCCGGGTGTATCTCGCGGCGACCAATAATGCGCGGAGCGACACCCGCAGCGCTGATGCCGTCGCCACCGTCGATGCTGCCCGCCGGGAGGCCCAGGATCAGTGGCGCCGTTGCAGGCGGTTCCTCGGACGCGGGTGTGCTGGCATCCGTAGGTGCCGCCGGGGGCGGGCGTGGCGCTGTCGATGCGGCCGGGCGCGCTGCCTCTGCGGTGGGCTGCGCCGGGTGCGGTTGCGCCGGCACGTGCTGCTTCGGTGGCAGCCAGTACAACGTCATCCTGGCGCCTTCGTCGCTGGGCAGCGTCATCCTGCCGCTGCCCAGCAGCCACACTGCCATCAACCCATGCACCAGCAGCACCACCAGCCATGCCGCCATGCGCGGCAGCTTCGGCGAATCGGACCACGACAGCGCGACTGCAGTCATCGGCAAAGCATCCATGCAGGGACCGGTGGCGCAGCCTAGCGGGTGGCCCGAAAAATTCCGTTGGCATCGGTGTCGGCTGAAACCATCGCCCCGTGCGGCCACCGGCCCGTGGCAGAATCGGGCGATCCGCCGTTACCCGTGTTGCCGATGTCGACGATCACCGCTGCCGCGCCGCCCGTGAATTCCCCCCGCCGTGTCCTGCTGGCCAGCCTGATCGGCACCACCATCGAGTTCTTCGATTTCTACATCTACGCCACGGCCGCGGTGCTGGTGTTCCCGCACCTGTTCTTCCCGGACAGCAGCGAACAGGCTGCGCTGCTGCAGTCACTGGCAACGTTCGCGGTCGCGTTCATCGCGCGTCCGGTGGGCTCGGCGGTGTTCGGCCACTTCGGTGACCGTATCGGCCGCAAGGCCACGCTGGTGGCCGCGCTGCTGACCATGGGCCTGTCCACGGTGCTGATCGGCCTGTTGCCCACCCATGCACAGATTGGCTTGTGGGCCCCCGCGTTGCTGGCGCTGTGCCGTTTCGGCCAGGGCCTGGGGCTGGGTGGCGAATGGGGTGGGGCGGTGCTGCTGGCCACCGAGAACGCGCCGCCGGGCAAGCGCGCCTGGTACGGCATGTTCCCGCAGCTGGGCGCACCGCTGGGCTTCCTGCTGTCAGCCGGCATCTTCCTGGTGCTCGGCCGTTGCCTGAGCCAGGACGACTTCCTGCAGTGGGGCTGGCGTATCCCGTTCGTGGCCAGCGCTCTGCTGGTCGGTCTTGGCCTGTGGGTGCGCCTGAACATCCACGAGACGCCCGATTTCAAGAAGGCGCTGGAGCGCAAGGCGCCGGTGCGGCTGCCGATGTGGACGGTGCTGCGTGACCATCCGGTACCGATGCTGCTGGGTACCCTGGGCGCGTTCGCCACCTTTGTGCTGTTCTACCTGATGACGGTGTTCAGTCTCGGCCATGGCACCGCGGTGCTGGGCTACAGCCGCGAGCAGTTCCTGCTGATGCAGATGGCCGGCATGCTGTTCTTCGCGCTGGGTATCCCGCTGTCGGCGCGCTATGGCGACCGTTGGGGCACGCGACGCACGATGATCGTCGCAAGCGTACTGATCGTCGGTTTCGGTGTGCTGTTCGCGCCGCTGTTCCAGCCGCACAGCCCGTGGCTGGTCACTGGCTTCCTGTGCCTGGGCCTGTTCCTGATGGGCCTGACCTACGGCCCCTGCGGCACCTTCCTGGCCGAGATCTACCCGGTGGAGGTGCGCTATACCGGCGCGTCGCTGTCATTCAACCTGGCCGGCATCCTTGGCGCGGCACCGGCGCCGTACCTGGCCACCTGGCTGGCCGAACGCTTCGGCCTGGTCGCGGTGGGTTACTACCTGTGCCTGACTGCGGTGGCGACCCTGTGCGCGCTGGTGGCACTGCACCGGCGCGCGCTGCGGCTCAACCAAAAAAGCGCTTGAGTGTACGCCCCAGCCAACCGCCCCCTTGGTGCTCGCGGGCGAACTGGTTCAGGTGCGCCTTGACCTGTTCGGCATAGGCCTGGTCATCACCGCGGATGTGGTTGAACAGCCAGCGCGAGAGCATGGTGCGCAGTTCGTCGCTGATGTCCTCGCCGGCCTGGAAGCGCATGCGGTATTCCGATACCCGCTTGATGAAGACCTCATGCACGCGCTTGTGCGCGGCACAGAACGGGTAGCCCGCTTCTTCCATCAACTCTTCTTCGAACGCGAAGTGCGACATGGTGTAGTCCACCACCTCGTCGATCACTTCACCCACCGCCGCACGCTGCATGCTGGCCTGGGCCACGTGCAGGTGGTTGAGCATCTCGATGATGCGGCGGTGTTGTTGGTCGATCACATCGATGCCGATGTTCAGATCGTCCTGCCAGACCAGTAGTGCCATCCCCGGCTCCCCTTCATGCGTATGTCGGGGCCGACTGTAGAGCCGCCGCGCGGGTGCGGCGTTGATCTGGATCAAAGCGGGCCGGTCAGGGTAGCGCAGGCTCGCGCGGGCGCAGCGGGCTGGCCACCGTGGTGCAGCTGACCCGGTTGCGGCCACCGGCCTTGGCCAGGTACAGCTGGCGATCGGCCTCGGAGATCAGCCGATGCAGTGCATCACGCTGCGGGCGCAGGCAGCACAGGCCGATGCTGACGGTCATGCGAAGCGTCGCGGTGCCGATGTCCACTTCCAGTGCGGCGATGCGCTGTCGCAGTTCCTCGAAGTACTGCAGTGCCTCGTCCTGTTCCATGTCCGGCACCAGCAGGCAGAACTCCTCGCCACCGAAGCGTGCGATCAGGTCCTGGCTGCGTGCATGCGCGGCCACCGCACCGGCCACCGCACGCAGCGCATCGTCGCCGGCCTCGTGGCCGTGGGTGTCGTTGATGTGCTTGAAGTGGTCGATGTCGATCATCGCCACCGCCACGCACTGGCCATGCAGCTGCAGCTGCGGCAGCTGGCGCTGGCTCTGTTCCAGGAAGCAGCGGCGGTTGGGCAGGCCGGTAAGGAAGTCGCGGGTGGCCAGATCCTGCAGGGTGCCGATCAGTTCCAGCTGGTCCACGTTCTGCGAGACACGGCAGAAGAATTCCTCGCGCGAGAATGGCTTGCGCAGGAAGTCGTTGGCACCGTTCTTCAGGAAGCGCGGGATCAGCGATGCGTCGGTGTTGCCGGAGATGCCGATCACCGCCACCTTGTCGCGTGAGCGCAGGGTGCGCAGGCGGCGGGTGAATTCCACGCCCTGCATGCCGGGCATCTCCTGGTCGACCACCGCCAGGCGGATCGCCGGATGCGCCTCGATCGCGGCCAGGCCCTCGTTACCATCGGCCGCTTCGTGCACCTCATGGCCATACATGCGCAGCAGGGCGGCGGCATAGCCGCGCGCGGACGGCGAATCGTCCACCACCAGCGCCGCGATGCGACGGTTGCGTTCCAGCCGCTGTACCAGCCACACCAGGTAGTCGATGCTGCCGGGGGTATTCTTCAGTACGTAGTCGATGATCTGCTGCTGCAGCACGCGCTTGCGCAGGTCCTCGTCGTACACGCCGCTGACCACCACGGTCGGCAGGTCGCGCTTGAGGAAGAACTCGACCACCGCATCGCGGTCGCCGTCGGCCAGCACCAACCCGGTCAGCACCAGGAACCAGCCGCCACCCTCGCTCAGCAGGCGATCGGCCTCGGCCAGGGTGGAGGCGATCACCACCGGCAGTTCCAGGCGCTGCTCGATGGCCTCGCGCAGCATGCCGGTGAACGCACGGGAGTTTTCGACCAGCAGGATCCGCTGTGGCAGCGGATCGGCCAGGTCGCCATCGACGGCGGCCTGCGGCAGGACGGGCATGATGCGGTGGCTCACGAAGGAGGGCTCGGCACGGATAGCGGCGGTTTCGGGTGTAACTTTAGCGGCGAACGTTGCGCGCCGGGCCAGATCCCGTGTCAGGCCGCCGCTGGCGAGGTGTGGGTGATCGATTCATGCAGGACCAGTCGCAGGCGATTGCCCCGGCAGTGGACCGTTCCGCCGTAGGCAAGCATCCGTCCGGCCAGACGCTCGACGGCCTGTTGGGTGGTGCGTGTCGACAGCGTGCAGTCACGGTCGAGCAGGCTCACTACGGCAACGATGCCGCGACGTCCGCCCGCGCGGCCACTTCGGGCGCGCACGCAGACCTGCCCGGTCTCCACCTCCAGCAGCAGCGACACCGCCTCGATCAGGGAGCGGTAAATGGCCAGTTGCAGATCCACGGTCAGCAGGCAGGGGTTGCCCGCCAGCCTGGGCGGAATGACGCGGTGCGTGTTGTTCCAGATTTCGCATGCACCACCGGCTTGCAGGGCGATGTACAGCCCCACCTGCTCCAGTCCGGTGGGATAGACCAGGCTGGCCTGTTCACGGAACAGCCGTGAGTGCACGGATGACGCGTGTTGCAGGCTGTTCGCCACTGCATGATGGCCCTGAGCCTTCAGCCAGCTGACCATTTCAACGAGCGAGCTGTCCATGCCGTCGCTCAGATGCTTCAGGTGGACGGCCCGTTCACGCAGCTCCCGCTCGCTGGTCTGGTGGGAACTGCGTGCCAGGCGCAGCGTCGTTTCTTCGGCCAGGCCGCGGGACCGGGCGCGCTGATGGTGGTAGCTGATGCTGGACCCGAGCGCGAGCAGCGCGACACTCATCACCGCCATGTTCTGCTGGGTGGCGAACGTACCGAGATCGAAGGAGGAGGGCAGGCCGGTACTGGGCGTAGCGCCGTGAAGTGGGAGATTCAACAGCGGAATCGCGATGGCAGCGCCGCGCCAGCCATGCATGAAGGTCAGGGCGATGGCAGGTAGAGCCGCCAGCAGGACAAGGTGTGTGCGGGTGGTATGTGCGCTACTGTCTGTCAGCTGCATGCCCAACCCCAGTATCAGCATCGCCAGGATCGCCGCAGCTGTAGGCGCAACAAAGCGGGTGCTCCACCTGGGATCCGCGTGCCGCTGCGCCCAAAGGAAGGCCAGCGGGAGCAGGGTAATGATGGCCGCGAAGTGACCAAAGAGCGTTCGGTCGACCGCGTCCAGCAGGTTGCTCGGCGGAGGGTTCGACCAGAGGACATATGAAATGCTCAGGTTGAGACCCGGGACGAACAGTGCCGTGCAGATCGACAACGACAGCAGCCAGAGACCGGTGGCGGCCTCGGACGGTATTCTCCTGAGGTGAAGGTGGACCACCAGCATCGCCATCGGCATCAACAGTGTTGACGCCAGGATGACCCACGCCAAGCCGTAGGCATCAATCATGGGGATGCGCAGCGTCGCGAAGTAGATGTATTCGCCCAGCAACAGGTAGGGCCACAAGCGGGGCGGGACGATCAGCAGTGCTGCTGCCCGGATGCCTGCGGGCAGGAAGAACTGATCGAGCGAGAACTGACGCGATATGAGGCAGCTGGCCGCATAGGCGGCGGCCAGCACAAGACCGACCGGACGGATCCGGAAGCTCAGTTCAATTGCCTTCTTGAGTCTGTCCAAAAACAAGACTCCTTTGCTCCCGCCCAGCCACCGCTGGCCCGCTACTGGACACTATCCAATAGATCGTCGCAGGCGCAATCAGCACCGTCCTTCTTCTGCAGATGACATGGTGC
>NZ_JASJSQ010000075.1:0-24758 GCF_030236855.1 Stenotrophomonas maltophilia group sp. Smal13 | reverse complement strand
GGCGGTGTGGGTTGGCAGGACCGTTGGCGCCATGGATGGCGCCATCGAGCCCCCAAGGACGGGTTTACGGCGTGTCCTGACAACCCACACCGCCCCGCCATCCCGCAGAAACCCGCTGTTGCTGTTGCTCCAGCTCTGGCCTCTGCGGGTGCCGGGCGCAGCCCGGCCGTAAACCCCTTACTTCTTTGCGCGCGGCTGGTTCAGCGGTTCCATCGCGCGGAAGCGCTGGCTGTACTCGTCGGTCAGGGTGCGTGCCTCCTGCCCGTTGCGCACGATGCTCGGCGTCAGCAGCACGATCACCTCCGAACGGCGGCTGGTGCGGCTCTTCTGCCCGAACAGTGCGCCCACCACCGGAATCCGGCTCAGGCCGGGGATGCCGCTGCTGCCATCGGTGCCCGTGTCGGTGATCAGGCCGGCCAGCATGATGGTGTCGCCGCTCTGCACCGCCGCTTCGGTCGACAGCTTCTTGGTGGAAATCCGCGGGTTGCAGTTGCGCTCGGTCGGGTTGCAGTTCTCCGGCACGTTCGAGGCGCTGCTCACTTCCTGCACGATGTCGAGGAATACCGTGCCGTCGCGGGTCACGCGCGGGCGCACCTTCAGGATCACGCCGGTGTCGATGTACTGCACCGAGCTGTAGCTGCTGGTGCCGATACCGGTGTTCACCGTGGTGGTATTGATCGGCACCTTGTCACCCACGTTGAGCGTGGCCTCGGCGTTGTTGCGCACGAACACCGAGGGGGTCTGCAGCAGACGTACGTCGGTGACCTTGTCCAGCGCGCTTACCACCGCCGCGCCATTGTGGCCGGTGAATGCCCAGCCCAGGCCTTCGCCACCGGTCGCGGCACCTGCAAAGCTGCTCCAGGAACCGCCGGCGGCAGCCGGCAGGGTCACGCCGGCCAATGCGCCGGTCAGCGCGCGCCCGGCCACCGCGTTGTCGAAGAACCAGTTCACGCCGTACTTCAGGTCCCCCTCCAGTGCGACCTCGGCCACCTGCGCTTCGATATGCACCTGCAGCGGCATCACGTCCAGCTTCTCGATCACTTCGCGGATCGAACGCCAGGCCTGCGGGGTCGAGCGCACCAGCAGGGTGTTGGTTTCCTCCACCGCCGACACGCCCACGCGATCGCCTTCCACTTCCAGGCTGACGCTGACATTGCCGGACTGGCGCTGCGGCAGGTTCATGCTGCCGTTGCCGGTGCCACTGGAGCCACTGCCCGGCGTCGAACCGAAATTGCTGCTGTTGTTGCTGTCCATGCCACGGTCACCGTCGCTGCCCAGCTGCGACGGCATTGCACCCGGCGCCAGCGAGGCCGGGCTGGAACCGCCGCGGTTGCCGCTGCTGGCGAAGGCTTCACTGAGGCGTTCGGCCAGATCGCGCGCTTTGATGTAGCGCAGCTCATAGGAGAACAGGCGGGCGCTGCCACCGGCGGTGTCGATGCGGTCCAGCCACTGCTGGATCTGGTCCAGGTAACGCACCTGCGGGGTGATCACCAGCACCGCGTTGGCGTTTTCCAGCGGCAGGAAGCGGAACATGCCGGCGCTGGGCGTCTTGCTCTCCTCGCCGAACACCTTCTCCAGGTCGGCGGCCACCTGCTCGGCCTTGCCGGACTGGATCGGGAACACGCCCACCGACATGCCCGACAGCCAGTCGACGTCGAAGATCTCGACGGTGCGCATGTAGTTTTCCAGCTCGGCGCGGGTACCGCCCAGGGTGATCACGTTGCGGCCGCTGTCGACGTTGACGATGGCGTTGGGGCGCGCGTACGGCTCCAGCACCTTCTTCATTTCAGTTGCGGAGATAAACTGCAGCGGGATCACCCGTACCTCGAAGCCACGCGCACTGGCTGCCGGCGCCGTGCTCGGCGCGACAGTGCCGGCCAATGCCTGATCGGCGGCGACGATGTTGTAGCGGCCGCCGCTGTAGACCATGCGGGCATTGTTCCAGCCCAGCACCATCTCCAGCAGGTTCAACGCCTGCGCCGGCGACACCGGCTTGGGCGTGGCCAGGGTGACTGTGCCCTGCACCCCCGGTGCGATCACGTAGTTCTGGCCCAGCATGTCACCGAGGATGGCCTTGACCACCGCATGCACCGATTCGCCTTCGAAATTGAAGGTTGCTTCACCGGTGCTGGCGCCATGCAGTGCCGGAGCCGGTGCGCGTGCTGCTTCGCGGTTGATCATGGTGCCGGTGCCACGGCGGATCACCGCCTGCGGAGCGCCCTGGGCGTCACGGGCAGCATCAGCGGCGACTTCGGCCGCCTGGCCGGCCTCGGCAGTGGGCGACAGATTGCCCTTGCGCTGCACATGCGGTGCGGACACGGTGCTGCAGCCGACCAGCAGCGCGAGGGCAAAGGACCAGGGAAGGAAACGCAGGCTCATGCATTCACTCTATCGGTTGGTGCCATCGCCCGGGGGCGGCGACGGTTGTTGCTGCTGTTGTTGTTGCTGCAGCTGGCGGCGACGGGCCTGGATGCGTTCGCGGATGGCCTGCATCTGCGCTTCGCTGGGGCCGTTGTTGTTGGCAGGCGGTGTGGCGGCCGCCGCAGCCGAGGATGCTGGCGCACTGCCAGCAGGCGACGGCGATGCGGTTGCCGCAGCCGGCGGCGGTGCCGGCGGAGCGCCTGCCGGGGGCGGCACAACGATCGCACCGGCCGGTGGCGCACCGTTGGCGCCGCGCAGCACGGTCGGTGGTTCACCCCCCTGCCCGTTGAATACCGCCAGTTCCAGCACCTGGTTGCCACCGGGGCCGATCACGGTGGCCTGACGCGGCTGCAGTGCGACCAGCTGCCAGCCGTCGACGGCTTCACCGTTGAGGCGCAGGCGCAGCGAGCGGTTCTGTTCGGTGGTGAAGGTGGCCATGCCGAAGTCGCCGGTCAGCAGCACGCCGGTCAGGCGCAGCGCGGCGCTGGCGGCGGGCTCGCTGCCGCCGAGCAGGTAGGGCTTCGGCCTGCGGTCCTCGGCGAACAGCGGTCGCTCGCCGATCGCGCTGTAGCTTTCGGCGCTGGCCATGCGTTCTGCGGCCAACGGCGGCAGCACCGGCAACGAAGGCACCGCATCGGCATCACCGTCCGCACCTGGCAGCTGGCTGCCCAGACCGAAGCCGGTGGCCAGCCAGACCGCTGCCGCCCAGCCGGCCAGTGCCAGCAGGAAGCCGGTGCGCAGGCTGATCTGCTCAAGCTTCATCGGCCACCTCCTGCCCTTCTTCCGGCGCAGCCGGTGCGGCGGCCGGTGAAGGTGTGGCCGAAGGCGGTTGCGGCGCCGCGCCCGGTTCGGCTGCAGGTGCCGGCGCAGCGCCATCGGCCGCAGCACCGGGCAGCAGGTAACCGGCCAGTTCGAACGACACGTCCAGGCCGAGCCCGGACTCGTTGGGCGACTGCTGGAAGCGCTGCGCGATCAGGTTGAGGTTGTCGACGAACAGGCGCGGGCTGCCGGTTTCCAGGCTGTGCAGCACGGTGGCCAGTTCGGCCACACCGCAACGCAGGCGCACCTGCATGGCCACGCGCACGAATTCGGCGTCACGGCGGTTGTCGGTGAGCGGCGTGCGGTTGCTGATGGTGCAGCTGCGGTTGCCCGGGCTGGCCATCGCCACCGCATCCTGCAGCTTCGCGCCCAGCGCAGCGGCCGCAGCTTCGGCGGTGGCTTCGCGCAGGAAGCCCGGCCGCTGCTGCAGTGCCTCGCGGGTGGCGCGCAGGCGCTGTTCGATCTGCGGCTGCTGCTGCAGCTGCGCCTGCACGCGCTGCTCGCGCTCGCGCAGGGCAGCCACGTCGGCGTCGATTTCGCGCAGTGGCTGGGTGAACCAGGGGTGCACCAGCAGCAGGTAGGCCAGGCCCAGCACTGCCAGCAGCAGCGCCAGTGCCAGCCAGCGGTCACGGCGTGCGCTTGGCATCGGCATCGGCCGCCTCCCGGGTCGGGGCCGCAGCCGGCAACGGCTGCAGTTCGGCGGTCATGGTGAAGCGGTCACGGCCACTGGCGGCGCCATCGGCCTGCAGTACGCCGGTCAGATTGACCTTGCGCCACTGCGGTGCGTCCTGCAGCAGCTGCACCAGCTGCGAGGCCTCGCGGCTCAGGCCGATCAGCTGCAGGTTGTTGTTCTCGATGGCCAGCTTTTCCAGGTAGGTGCCCTCCGGCAGGCGCCGGGTCAGTTCATTCCAGATTTCCACCGTTCCGGCGCGCTGGCTGCGCTGCTTTTCCAGGAACGCGGCACCATCGATCAGCGCCTGCAGCTGCGCGCGTTCGCTGGCGACACCACGCGCACTGCGCGCACTGCGCTCGACCTGCGCACGCAGTTCGTCGGCGGCGGCGCGGCGGTTGTCGAGCAGCTGCAGGGCCGCCAGCACCAGCATCACCAGCGCGGCCACGGCCAGCAGCACATTCCAGCGCCGCGTCGGGTCTGCCCGCAGCTGGCGCTGCCCCGGTGGCAGCAGATTCACCTGCAGGGGTTCACCCTCGGTGTCGATGGCATCGACACCGGCCAGTGCATCGGCCCATTCGCCCACGCTGGCCCGCCACGCCTCAAGCTGGCGCAGTGGCCAGGCGATCAGTTCGACCTGCAGCTGGCCCTCGGCGGCGCCCCCGAGTTCACGCACGTCATAGCTGACCTGGCTGGATTCGAACGGCGTCTGGCGGTCAATCTCGAAACCGACCACGGCGCGCAGCCGGTCGGCCGCAGCCGCAGGCAGGCGCAGATGACGACGCAGTACCTCGCTGGCCGGCAGCAGCCACACCCGCGGCAGGCTGCGCAGTCGCGGTTCCAGCACGCGGTCCAGTTCGGCCGGCGACAGCGGCCATGGCACGCTGGCAACTGCTTCGCGGCGTTCTCCGGCCTCTCGCCAGACCTGCAGCTGCTCACCCTGGCGCTGCAGCAGCAGGCGCGCCTGTGCCCAGCCCAGTGCCCACTGCCAACGTGCCGGCACCCAGGCCAGCAGCGACTGCCGCCACCAGCGCAGGAAACGGCCGGCGCCAGGGCCGATCCGGCCCTGCACCTGCCGCACACTGTCCTGCCATGCCGTCATCTTGCTGTCATTCCCTGCTCCCAGCGAAGCACTGTGTAGGACCGCCCGGGAACCCCGCCCGAGCCATTGCGTACCACTGCCTGCAACACCGACCGGCGTCCACTGCCGTCGGTTGCACGAGACTCGATACTATAGGTGCCGCTGCTGCTGGCAAGCGTTGTCGCACCGCCAGCGGTATCTGCGTCACGCTCCTGCTGTGCGCGCTGCGCCAGCACGGTATCCGCATCCAGGCCCAGTGCGGTCAGCACCGGCGCGCTGGCGAACTGGGGATCCGGGCGTGCCTGGCGGCTGTACAGGGTCAGGTGCGGCAGCATGGCCTTGTACAGCGGGCCGCGCATGCCCAGTACCCGCTGCAGTTCTCCGAGCGTCTCGAAACGCTTGTTGCGTGGGCCATACGGCAACCCCGCCGCCGCATAGTCCTGGGCTTCGGCACCGCCGCCCGGCTGCAGCAGGCTGTCTTCATCACGCCAGTCGACAATGGCACCGGCCAGCTGCCGGGCTGCCCCTTCGTCTTCGCCGAGCGCCTTGAGGAACGCGGTCAGCAAGGTCACGTCGGCCAGGTTCAGGTTGATCTTGCCGTTCTCGTCCAGCACCTTGATCTCGATGCTGGCGTCATCGAACTGCCAGCGGTAGGTTCGGCCATCAGCGCGCCAGGGCGCCCGCAGCGGATCGGCGGACAGGCGCAGCAGCGCGTACTCCAGGCCGGCGCGCGCCCGTTCCTGGCCGCGTGCGTCGTCATCCAGCACCCGCTGCTGCAGATGCTCGACCCGTGCGCTCAGCGCGAACGCACCGACCAGCGCGGTCATCAATGCGATCAACCACAGAACCAGTACCAGTGCCGCACCGTGTTGCCGGTTCATCGCGCGCCTCCGCTGCCACCGTTACGCGGCGCCACCACCAGCGTCGGCCAGGGCGCGCCCCTGGCCGGGACGATCCTGATCTCCACCAGCATCGGCAGGCGGCGGGTATCGTCCCAGCGCGGCATCCAGTCGCTCACCTGGCCGGTACTGGCATCGATGCCGCGATAGCGCAGTTGTACCGACTTCAGGTTTTCCACCAGCACTTCCGGCGGGCGCGGCGGGTTCTCGGCGATGCGCTCGCCTTCCTGCAGCAGCACCAGGTCCAGCAGCAGGCGCTGCTGGCCATCGCGGCCGTCCACCTGCAGCGCGTGCAGGTAGGGTCCGCCGCGGCCGAGGTAGCCCGGCAGATCGGCGGCGAACAACATGCGCTGCTCTTCGCCCTGGAAGAAGATCGGTTCGCGGGTGGGATCGGGTACTTCCAGCGGCGTGCGCAGCGCACCGGCCAGCTGCCGCCGCAACAGCGACTGCACCGCGCGCATGCGCTCACTCTCGGCCGCGATCTGCTCGCCACGCTGACTGACCGCCATTGCCGAGCGGACGCTGGCGAACGCCAGCGCCAGGCCACCGGCCAGCAGCACCGTGGCCAGCATCACTTCAACCAGCGTGAAACCCGCGGCGCGGCGCTTCATCGCGCGCTCTCCAGGTCCGGCGGCAGCAGGCGCAGGCTGCGCCAGCGCAGCTGCTCGCGTTCGCTGTCGCCCCAACGCACCTGCAGCTGCAGTTCGGCCAGCCAGGGGGCACCGGCCGACTGTGACTGCACGGCGTTGCCGGCACGTGGCTCCACCCACGGCTGCACCTGCAGCTCCCAGTGGTAGCGTCCCTGTTCCCAGTCGCCCTGCTGGCTACCCACCTGCAGTGGCGTGGCGACACCGGTTTCGGCCAGCAGCGACTGCGCATGCAGTATCGCGCGCGTGCGCAGCTCGGCCTCGCGCACCTGCCTGGCACCACCGGACAGACTGCCCAGCAGCAGGGTCAGCGCCAGCCCGAGCAGGGCAAAGGCGATGATCACTTCCAGCAGGGTGAAGCCGCGAACGTGCCGCTTCATTGTGCCCGCCAGGGGCCGGAGCGGACCTCACCGGTCAGCCAGCCCACGTCGATGCGCCATTCGGCATCGTCGCGCTGCAGCCGGATGCGGCCACCGCTGGAGCCACCATCGGGATGGAACTCGATCACGCCCTGCCCTGGCGCGGTGGCCAGCTGCGCGGCGCCTTCGAACTGCACCTGCAGCTGTGCCGGCACGTCACCATGGCGCTGGTTGGCGCCTTCCCAGCGCCGCTTTGCCGGTTCGATGACAAAGCGCTGCGGCTCGCCGCGGGCGATCGCCTGCGCGCGTACCACCCGCAGCTGGTTGGCGATGTCCTTGCCGGCGCTGCGCAGCTGCATGCCGGCGAAGCCGCGCGACAGGCCGGCGGCGGTAATCAGGCCGATCGCTGCGATCAGCGCGATCACCAGCAGCATTTCCAGCAGCGACAGGCCCGCTGCGCGCCTGCCGTGCAGGCGCGGGCGAGGCAGCCGGCGCGGCAGGAAATACGTCATGCAGGATTACGGCTGGTAGCGGATGTCGGCATCGACGCTGCTGCCGCCGGCCTTGCCATCCTTGCCGAGGCTGATCAGCTCGTACGGCTGGCCTTCGCCCGGCGCACGGTATTCCAGCGCGTGGCCCCACGGGTCGTTCAGGTCAGCCGGCTTGGCATACGGCCCCAGCCAGCCACCGACACCCGCCGGTGCGGTCACCAGATCGTTGAGCGAGCCGGGCAGCTTGCCGGTATCGATCTGGTAGTTGTCGACCTTGGACGCAACGGTCTGCACCTGCGCCTTGGCGATGTTGGCCTTGCCGCGATCGGCGCCGCCCAGCACGCGGCTGGCGACCAGGGTCAGCACCGCACCGATCAGCACGATGACGATGATGATTTCCAGCAGGCTCATGCCCGACTGGTTGCGCGCGGCGGTGAAGGAAAGGCGGATCGGTCGACGGGAAGCAATCATGGTCGGTCCTTTCAGTTGCGGAGTGTCGGGGTTGCGTAGGGATCCATCGTCAACCGATGGCATTGGTCAGGTCGTACAGCGGCACCAGCACGGCAACGATCACCGCACCGACCACCGAGGCCAGCACCAGGGTGATCGCCGGCACCATCGCCGCCAGCAGGCGGTCGATGCGCCGGGCGCTGTCCTGTTCGAAGGTATCGGCGGCTTTCTGCAGCATGGTATCGAGTGCACCGGATTCCTCGCCGACCTGGATCATCTGCAGTGCCAGGCGCGGGAAACGCTTGCCGCGCGACAGCGCCAGCGACAGGCCGGTACCGTTCTTCACTTCATCCGCGGCGGCTTCCACATCGGCGGCCAGCGCGCGGTTGCCCAGCACGTTGCGGGCGATGCCCAAGGCACCCAGCAGCGGCACGCCATTGCGCAGCAGCGTGCCCAGCGTGCGGGCCAGCCGCGCGGTTTCCAGTTCACCGAGCAGGCGGCCAATGCCGCGACGCTGCAGCAGCCAGCCATCCAGCGCCAGCCGGAAGGCTGGTTGCCGCGCCTTGCGTTCGAAGAACAGCGCAAGTATCCCTGGCACCACCAGCAGCAACACCCACCAGTCGCGCACGAACAGGCCCAGCTGCAGCACCGCGTTGGTGAACCACGGCAGCGCCACATCCAGGCTTTCGTACATCTGCGCGAACTGCGGCACCACGTAGCCGAGCAGGAACAGCAGCGCGCCGCCCACCACCACCAGCAGGATGGCCGGGTACACCAGCGCGTTGATCACCTTGCCCTGCAGCGCGCGGCTGCGTTCGAGGTAGTCGGCCAGGCGCTGCAGGGTTTCGTGCAGGCTGCCGCCGGCTTCACCGGCCCGCACCATGTTCACGTACAGGCGCGAGAACAACCCATGCTGGCGCTCCAGTGCGGTCGACAGCGGCGCGCCACCGCGCACCACATCGCGGATGTCGGTGATCGCGCGGCGCGAGCGTTCGTCTTCGGGCAACCCGAGCAGGATCGACAGCGCGCGATCCAGCGGCTGGCCTGCACCGAGCAGTGTCGCCAGCTGCTGGGTGAACTGCAGCAATGCAGCGCCCTGCAGCGGCCGTTGGCGGAACAGGTTGCGCCAGGTACTGCCACCGATCGCACCGCCATCGGCCAGCTGGGTCTCCATCGGCAGATGGCCCTGGTCCTGCAGGCGCGCGACCAGCTCGGCCTCGCTGGCCGCTTCCATCTGCCCGTCGAAGATCTCGCCGTGCGGATTCAGTGCCTTGTAACGGTAGGTCGGCATGTCAGCCCCGGCGTCCTGCGCGCATCAGCTTTCCTCGGTGACACGCAGGACTTCCTCGATGGTCGTCTGACCACTGAGGGCCTTGGACAGGCCATCTTCGTACATCGTGCGCATGCCGGCTTCGCGGGCAATGCGTTCGATCTCGCCCATGCCGTCGCGGCGCATCACCGCGCGCCGCAGCGCGTCGTTCATCACCAGGAATTCCATGATGGTGGTCCGGCCGAGGTAACCGGTCGGCGCCAGCGCGGAGGGCCTCGGGCGGTACAGGTAGATCGGTCCTTCCGGCTGCAGGCGGCGCAGCTCGAAGCGTTCGATCTCTTCCGGCGAGGCTTCATAGCGCTCGGCATGGGTCGGCTCCAGCCGACGCACCAGGCGCTGGGCCAGGATGCCGTTGATGGTGGAGGTGAGCAGATAGTCTTCCACGCCCATGTCGAGCAGGCGGGTGATGCCGCCGGCTGCGTTGTTGGTATGCAGGGTGGACAGCACCAGGTGGCCGGTCAACGCCGACTGGATCGCGATGCGCGCGGTTTCCAGATCGCGCATTTCGCCGATCATGATGATGTCCGGATCCTGGCGCACGATGCTGCGCAGGGCATTGGCGAAGTCCAGCCCGATCTGTGGCTTGGCCTGGATCTGGTTGATGCCCTCGATCTGGTATTCGACCGGGTCTTCAACGGTGATGATCTTGACGTCGGCGGTGTTGAGCTGGCTGAGCGCGGTGTACAGCGTGGTGGTCTTGCCCGAGCCGGTCGGGCCGGTCACCAGCAGGATGCCGTGCGGCTGTTCCAGCACCTTGCGGAACTGCGGCAGGAACGCGTCGGTGAAACCGAGACGATGGAAATCGAACACCACCGTTTCGCGGTCCAGCAATCGCATCACCACGCTTTCGCCGTGCGCGGTCGGCACCGTGCTCACGCGCAGGTCCAGCTCCTTGCCCTGCACGCGCAGCATGATGCGGCCGTCCTGCGGCAGGCGGCGCTCGGCGATGTTGAGCCGGGCCATGATCTTGATGCGGCTGATCACCGCAGCAGTGAGGTTGGCCGGCGGGCTTTCGCCTTCCACCAGCACGCCATCGATCCGGTAACGCACCTTCAACCGGCTTTCGAACGGTTCGACATGGATGTCCGAAGCGCGCAGTTCCACCGCGCGCTGGATCACCAGGTTGACCAGGCGGATCACCGGCGCTTCCGAGGCGAGGTCACGCAGATGCTCGATATCATCGACCGCACCGCCCTCGCCATCGGCGGTTTCGACGATCGCGCCCATCGCGCTGCGGCCCTGGCCGAACCAGCGCTCGACCAGATCATCAATTTCTGCGCGCATGCCCAGCACCGGTGTCACCGGTACACCCAGTGCCAGCTGCACGGCCTGCTGCGGATAAGGATCATGGGCATCGGCCAGCCACAGCCGGACCCCCTGTTCATCCAGCGCCAGCGGGCAGACATGGAACTGCTTGAGGAAGCGCAGCGACAACGGCAAGCCTTCCGCCAGCCCTTGTGGCGGTGCTTCCGGCAGCTGTTTGCCTTCCAGCAGCGGCAGCCCCAGCACTTCGGCGCTGGCCTGGGCCTGGTCACGCTCGGACACCAGCCCTAGCCGCACCAGCAGGCCCAGCAGGCTGCCGCCGGCCTCTGCGTGCAGCGGCCGCGCACGTGCCAGATCGCCTTCCTTCAGCCGGCCGCGCGCCAGCAGCGCATCCAGGATGCGGCCTTCAGCGTCGTCGGCAGCGGCGGTAGCAGCAAGCGCGTTCACATGACTCTCCTGTCAATCGGCTCGACTTTAACAGTTAAGCCATGATTTCCGCCGCCCCTGCGCCACCTTTCGTAAAAAGACGAAGCCCGTCACATGGGATGACGGGCTTCGGCCATTCAACTACGACAGTTCAAGCTTACTGCGTGGCGAGAATGCTCACCCCGTTGTAGGCCGCTTCACCCACCACCTTGATGTAGTAGGTGGCCGCCACCGGCTTGGTCACCCGCACCGTCTCGGAGGTGCCCGGACGGGTCGACTTGGCGTCGTTGTCGCTGGCACTGGGCTCACGGCCTTCAGCCACGTAGACCGAAACGTTGCCGGTGCCACCGTAGGTGATCACGCTGAACTGCTTGCCGGCAGCCGCTTCGAAGCTGTAGAGCTTGCTGCTGCCGGCCGCACCGGACAGGCCACCGACCGCGGCCTTGTTGGTCAGCGGCGTGGCCACCGGCCCGCAGTTCTCGGTGCACGGTTCTTCCAGTGCCTTGGCCAGCGCGGCCTTGGCATCGAGGATGCCGGTACCGATCGGCGTGGCTGCCGGGATGGCGACCGGGAACGGACGTGCGGTTTCCTTCAGCAGGGTACGCATCGCGGCCGGGGTCAGCGGATCCTTGCCCTTGGCGATCAGTGCGCTCTGCACCAGTGCAGCAACGGCGGCCACATGCGGCGAGGCCATCGAGGTACCGCCCATGCCCATGTAGCCCGGCGTGCCCGATTCCGGCGTGGTCGCCGCATTGGAGCCGGTCTGCCAGATGTAGCCACCCGGGTTGCCGTCGACACTGCCGCCGCCACCCGGACCGGACAGGTCCACGCGGGTGCCATAGTTGGAGTAGTAGGTGATGCCACCGGTGATGCGCGTGGCACCCACGGTCACCACGCCTTCGCAGCTGGCCGGACGGTACTTGGACGCGTTGTCGGTCTCATTGCCGGCCGCCACCACCACCGTGGTACCGCGCGAGATGGCGCCGTTGATGGCGTCCTGGTAGGTGCTGCCGCAGGCGCCGCTGCCGCCCAGGCTCATGTTGATGATCTCGGCCGGGTTGGTGTTGGCCGGGATGCCGGTCACCGTGCCACCCGATGCCCAGACCACCGCGTCGGCGATGTCGGACAGGTAGCCGCCGCACTTGCCCAGCACGCGCACCGGCAGCACCTTGGCCTTGTAGGCGACACCGGCCATGCCGACGCCGTTGTTGGTCTGCTCGGCGACGGTGCCGGCGACGTGGGTGCCGTGCCAGGAACTGTCCTCGGCCAGCGAGCCGTCATAGCACTCGTTGTCGTTCTCGACCCAGTCACCGTAGTCCTGCGCACCCGGCACACGATCGTTGGTCGGGCGCCGCGAGGTCTCCGCATCGCTGATGAAGTCGTAACCCTCCAGCAGGTTGCCGACCAGGTCCGGATGCTGCGGCAGAATGCCGGTATCGATCACCGCCACCACGATGCCCTCACCCTGCGAGACATCCCATGCCGCCGGTGCGTTGATGCCGCCGACGGCGTTGTGCAGGTGCCACTGGTTCTGCTGGTAGAAGGGATCGTTCGGCACCAGCGCCGGCTGTACGTCGCCGGCACGCAGCTCGGTGCGGCGCAGCTTGACGTCGGCTTCGGCGTACTGCACCGACGGGTCGGCCTGCAGTTCCTTCAGCACACGCTGCAGTTCGGCCGGGGCCAGGCGGCCCTGCACGCGGATCAGGTCCGCACCGGTAGCGAGCTTGCGTACCACCTGCGGGCCGAGGGTACTGGCACGTGAGGTACCGCCGGAGAGGCTGGCCCGGGTCAGCGCCGACTGCACGGTGGACAGCTTCGCCGAGCGGTCGGTGGCGGCGGCAGCGCCGGCCCGGTACTTGACGATGATGCGCTCGGCGCCCGGCTGGGCGGTGCTGGCCTGGCGCACCGGTTCGCGGGTCGGCAGGCCGGCGGCGTGGACGGCACCGACGGCCGTCATCGACAGCACGGCGGCGGCAAGCACATTGATGCGAAGGTTCTGCTTCTTGATCACGTCGAATTCCTCTTCTGGGTCATGGATCGAACCAACACTGCGGCCATCATTCCTTGACGACTCCCGGCCGGCCCAGCCGGGATTGCCGTGACCTCCCCCCAGGCCCTCACTGCAGGTGCTGCGCCGGCGTGGGTGGCCGCCGGCGCGATGGAGTGGCTTACCAGCCGAAGCCGGCACCGACGCCAACCGAGCTGTCGTCGCTGCTGAAAGCACCGCCGAAGGTCACCGTGGCGCGATCGCTGATCGCACGCTGGTAGCCCAGCGACAACGCCGACTCGCCGCCCTGGAAACCAATGCCGACGCCGACCCGGTTCTGGGTGCGGATACCGGCGGCACTGGTGGCCATGTTGAGCATCGCCGCGCTCATCGCACCCTGGCGGTCGATGCGGCGATCCATGTGGCGCAGGCGTCCGTCGATCTCGCCCTTGAACACATCGAAGCTGTCGGCGACGGCCTGGACGCGGCTGTCGGTGTAGCTGTTGGCCGTGGCCATGCCACGGTCGAGCTGGCCCTTGTTGACCGCATCGGTGGCCGTGGTACCCGCCGCCACATTGGTGACCTGGCGCTCGTTGCCTTCACTGCCCACCGAGACCGTGTTGGCACGATCGGCAACCGAGCCCTGGCCCAGCGCCACGGCATTTGCCGCAGTGGCATTGGCGCCCTGGCCGATGGCCGTGGACGAAGCGCCACTGGCGACGGCGCCCTCGCCCATGGCGACGGCATTGAAGCCCGTCGCGGGAGTGCCAACCGGAATCCCGGCACCGGCGGCAGCAGCGGTCGGCGTGCCCTGCACACGCGCGGTGCTGGCCGGTGCCGCATCGGCCGTTGCAGGTGCATCAGCGGTGCTTGCCAGCGGGCTCTCATCCAGCGAGGCACTCATCGCGCGCAGGTTGGCAGTCCCGGCACGCGAGCCACCGGCGGTTCTGCGGTCGATCTCGCTGACCTTGCGGTCCAGCGCGCCGAGCGCATCGCCGACGTTGCTGTAGGTGGCGCCCTGGATCACGTAGTTCGGGGCCACGAACACACCCTGCATGCCGACGCTGGCACCACCGCCGAGGAAGCTGGCGGCATCGCTGAGCGACTGGAACAGCTGGCCGCCGTTGATCGCCTGGCGACTGCCCGCGGCAATGCTGCCGGCACCGACGTTGTCGATGGTGGTGCCCTGGAAACCAGACAGGGTCAGGCGGTCACGGCTGGCGTCGTCGTAACCGACCGCGCTGGCCGCGGTGGTTTCCACGGTGGCGATGCGCGAATCGAAATCGCCCACGCGCGTTTCCACCGCGCCCACCCGCTGGTTGGTGACGTTGAGCTGCGAACCGGTGATGGCATCGCTGCTGCCGGCGGCGATGCGGCCATCGGCCACATTGACGATGCGGCGCGTGGCCGGACCATCGGTGCCGTTGCCACCGCCGACCGACACCACGTTGGCATCGAGCGCACGCGAGCCCGCACCCAGCGCCACCGAGTTGGCACCGGACGCGCCGGCACTGTTGCCCAGTGCAAGTGCACCGTTGCCGATCGCCATCGCGTTGGCGCCCAGCGCATTGCTGCGCGCGCCGCTGGCACTGGCCGCCGAACCGATCGCGGCGGCATCACTGCCGCTGGCGCTGGCGATACCTGCGCCGGTGGCCTTGACGTAACGTGCCGTGCCATCGGCAGTCGCTGCGACCGCATCAAGCTGGCCACGATTGACCGCATCGGTGCGCTCGGTACCGGCAGCAACGCGGGTGATCTGACGATCACTGGTACTGCTGCCCACCGACACGGTGTTGGCACGGTCCGCCACCGAGCCTGCGCCCAGTGCGATGCTGCCGGCCGCCGAAGCGTTGGCACTGACACCCACCGCGGTGGCATTGGCGCCGGTGGCCTTGCTGCCGTAACCCACTGCAGTGCCAAGGCGACCACTGGCTTCGGCATAGCTGCCCAGCGCCGAAGCGCCGTCGGCCGAAGCATTGGCGCGGAAACCACTGGCCTGCGACTGGGTGCCGCTGGCCGTGGCCTGCGCGCCGCTGGCAGTGCTGTAAGCGCCCTTGGCCTGGGCGCCGGCGCCGGTAGCACTGGCGCCGAGTTCGCTGGCGCTGGCGCCACTGCCCACGGCTACGCTGTCGACACCAGCAGCCTGCGCCGCGTTGCCGAGCGCCGCCGCATTGTTGCCGGTGGCCAGTGCATCGAAGCCCACGGCGGTGGCATTGCCGGCCATGGCATTGGCGCCACTGCCCAGCGCGGTGGCGCCGTTACCGATGGCGTTGGCCGCGTTGCCAGCAGCCAGTGCATTGTCGCCGTCAACGAGTGCACCGGCCTCGCCATCGGCATTGCCGCTGGCCTGGAACTGCCGGCTGGTCTTGTCGGCGACGCCGGCGACCGCATCCAGCTGGCCCTTGTTCACCGCATCGGTGGCTTCGGTACCGGCTGCGACATGGGTGACCTGGCGCTCACCGCCCGCCTTGCCGACGGCCACCGTGTTGTCACGGTCGGCCTTGGAGCCGGCACCGAGCGCGACGCTGTTGCTGCCATTGGCGGTGGCGTTGGCACCCAGCGCGGTGGCACTGCTGCCTGCCGCCCACGAATTCCAGCCGATCGCCGTGGCGTAGTCTTCGGTGGCCCACGCGCCCGCACCGAATGCCGCGGCACCGGTGCCACTGGCACGCGAGGGGATCAGGCCGAAGAAGGTGCTGCCACCGATCGCCACGCTTTCTTCGCCACTGGCTTCGCTGGACTGACCGACCGCTACTGCACCGGTACCGGCGGCGGCGGCACCGAAGCCGACCGCCGTGGTGTTGGCGCCACTGGCCGCCGAACCGTAGCCCAGTGCCGTGCCGAGCCGACCGCTGGCTTCGGCATAACCGCCGACAGCGGTAGTGCCATCGGCGGACGCTGCGCTGCGGAAGCCGCTGGCCAGTGCCTGGGTGCCGCTGGCATTGGCTTCAGTGCCCGTGGCCGTGCTGTAGGCACCGCTGGCCTGCGCGCGCGCGCCGACCGCGCTTGCGCCCAGTTCACTGGCGCTGGCGCCGGTACCGAGCGCCAGGCTGGCTTCGCCGGTAGCCTGTGCCGTGCTGCCCAGGGCCGCCGCGTTGCTGCCGGTGGCCAGCGCATCGATGCCCACGGCCGTGGCGTTGGCGGCCAGCGCATTGGCACCACTGCCCAACGCGGTGGCACCGTTGCCGATCGCGTTGGCCGCGTCACCGGCAGCCAGCGCGTTATCGCCCTCCACCAGCGCCCCGGTTTCACCATCGGCATTGCCGCTGGCCTGGAACTGCCGGCTGGTCTTTTCCGCTGCCGCGGCTACGGCATCGAGCTGATTCCTGTTGACCGCATCATTGCCCTGCGTGCCATCGGCCACGTTGGTGATCTGGCGGGTGTTGCCACCGCCGCCCACCGACACGGTGTTGTCGCGATCCGCGATCGAATCGGCACCCAGCGCCACGCTGTTGGCGCCGCGCGATTCAGCGGCGTTACCCAGCGCGGTACTGTTGATGCCCCCCGACCAGGCGCCACCACCCACCGCAGTGGAGTAGTTGCCCGATGCCTCGGTGGCCAGCAGACCGAACAGCGAGCCGCCAACGGCGACACTGTTGGTGCCGGTGGCCAGGCTGCCCTGGCCGGTGGCGGTGCTGTAGGCACCGGAGGCTTCCGAATCGCCACCCACTGCCACGCTGTTGGAACCGGAGGCATTGGCGAAGTTGCCGAACGCGGTGGCATTGAAGGCCGAAGCCTGTGCGTAGCCACCGATGGCGGTGCTGTAACCGCCGCTGGCTTCGGCACCGATACCGAAGGCCGCTGACGCCGTGCCACTGGCCACGCTTTCGCTACCGACAGCGGTTGCCGCGTCACCGCTGGCATTGCTGAAGTAACCCACAGCCACGGCTTCTTCGCCAGAGGCTTCGGACAGCACGCCGGTAGCGGTACTGCCGGCACCGCTGGCGATGCTGGCCGCACCGAACGCCGCGCTCTGCTCGCCGCTGGCCTCGCTTTCCGCACCGTGCGCGGTGGCGTACTCACCGGTGGCCTGTGCGTTGGCGCCGACAGCGCTGGTGTTGGCTGCGGTCGCCAACGCATTGAAGCCCAGCGCCTGTGCGTTGCTGGCCAGCGCATTGGCGCCGCTGCCCAGCGCAGTGGCGCCATTGCCGATGGCATTGGCCGCATCACCGGCGGCCAGTGCGTTGTCACCGTCCACGAGCGCACCGGCTACGTCATCGCCATTGCCGCTGGCCTGGAAGAAGCGACTGGTGGTTGTGGCCGTGGCCGCAACCGCATCCAGCTGCGCCTTGTTCACCGCATCGGTGGCCTGGGTGCCGGCGGCGACGTTGGTGACCTGGCGTTCGTTGCCAGCGCTGCCCACCGACACCGTGCGCGCGCGGTTGGCGACCGAACCGGCACCCAGCGCGACCGTATTGCTGGCGCTGGCATTGCTGCCCGCACCCAGCGCGATCGCGCTTTCACCACCGGCTACCGTGTTGGTGCCGATGGCGATGCTGTTGATGCTGTTGCCCAGCGCCTGGAAGCCCAGCGCCACGCTGTTGTCGCCATAGCCGAAGGCACCGCGGCCGACCGCTGTGGAGCTGGCGCCGTTGGCCCAGCTGTTGTAACCGATGGATGTTGCGCCGCTGCCACTGGCCCAGGCCGCGTTGCCGAACGCCGAGGCATTGGTGGCAGTGGCCCATGCACCCGAACCGAATGCTGCTGCGCCACTGGCAGTGGCCCAGCTGTATCCGCCTACTGCGGTGCTGTCATCGCTGCTGGCGAATGCGCTGTCGCCGACCGCAACCGCATAGCTGCCGGTGGCGCGCGACTTGCCGCCTGCGGCGAAGCTGTTGTCACCACTGGCCTTGGCCGCGTTGCCGAAGGCGCTGCTGGCAGCCCCGGTGGCCTGCGCACCGCTGCCGACTGCGGTGGCATCGGCAACAGCGGTGGTGCCCACCTGCTGCGCCGTGCCATCGGCACCGATGATCGGCTGGTTGAACTCGTCGTAGGCCTGGCCGAGGCCACCGATGGCGACACCGCCATTACCGGTGGCCGCGCTGTTGCGGCCCACGGCCACGCTGTCATCGCCGATGGCCGACGCGGCAGCACCCTGCGCGATGGCACCTGCGCCGATAGCATTGCTCGACGAACCCACAGCGATGGAGCCTTCGCCATCAGCCAGTGCGCCAGCATCACTGCCCGCCTCCGGCTGTGCCTGGAAGAAACGCGCGGTGGTGTCGGCAGTGCCGGCCACGGCGTCGAGCTGGGCTTTGTTCACCGCATCGGTGGCTTCGCTGCCCGCAGCGACGCTGGTGATCTGCCGCTCGTTGCCGGCGCTGCCGACGGCCACGCTGTTGGCGCGCACCGCTTCGGAATTCGCGCCGAGTGCCACACTGTTCGCGCCGCGTGCGGTGGCGTAGTAACCCACGGCAGTGCTCTGCGCTCCGCTCGCCCAGGTCTGCGCGCCCAGGGCACTGGCGTTCTCGCCCGGTGCATAGGCGAAGTAGCCGACCGCGGTCGCTTCGGCGCCGGAGGCTTCGCTGAGGCTGCCGTTGGCCACGGCACGGTCGCCACTGGCGATGGCACCGGCACCGACGGCGGTGGCGGCTTCGCCACTGGCCTGGGTCTGCACGAAGAAGCCCAGGCCGGGGATCAGGTCAGCCGGGCCACCGATGGCGACGCTGCTGGTGCCCGTCGCGTTGCTCTGCGTACCCAGCGCGGTGGAATAATCGCCGATGGCATTGGCCACGGCGCCGAAGGCCGACGCCTGCGCACCGGCCGCATAGGCGCCGACGCCGTAGGACGACGCCGCAAAACCACTGGCTTCGGCACTGGCGCCGACCGCAGTGCCGCCGACGCCTGCGCTGGTTGCGCCGGTTTCCACCGGCACGCCGCCGCTGGTGATCAGCGGGTTGCCATCGGCATCCACCGCAGCGCCACCCACGGCAACGCTGCCTGGACCGTTGGCCTGCGCGTTGTTGCCGAACGCGGCACTGTTCTGGCCCGAGGCCAGCGCGTTGTTGCCAACGGCAGTGGCGTTCTGCGCGATGGCGGTGGCGCCGGCACCGACTGCCGTGGTGCCGGCGCCGATGGCATTGGCGGCCTCGCCGGCCGCCAGCGCCTCGTCGCCCTCGGCCAGTGCACCGGCATCGCTGTTGCTGCTGCCGTTAGCCTGGAAGCGCTTGGCGGTGGCATCGGCCACGGCGGCAACGTCCTTCAGCTGACCGACATTGACTGCATCGTTGTCTTCGGTGCCTGCGGCCACGCTGGTGATCTGCCGGGTCAGGCCGTATTCGGCGGCACCAACGGACACGGTATCGACGCGGTCGGCCAGCGAGCCCGCGCCGAGCGCCACGCTGCCGGTGGCCACCGCCGCGGAATTCGAACCCAGCGCGGTGCTGTATTCACCGACGGCGGTGCTGAACGCACCCACCGCGATCGATGCTTCGTTGGCTGCGGTAGCGCCGCGGCCCAGCGCGGTGCTGCCCGGGCCCATCGCCACGGCACCGCCGCCAACAGCGGTGGCGCCATCGGCAGTCGCTTCGGACAGCGCACCCAGTGCGGTGGCTGCGCCGTTCTCGCTGGCGGCGGTCGCGCTTGCGCCAACCGCGGTGTCGCCAAGACCGAAGGCCGCAGCGCTCTGCCCGACCACCACGCTGGCATCGCCGATTGCCAAGGCGCCCTGGCCGAACGCGCTTGCGCCCAGGCCCGCGGCAATGGCCTGGGTACCGATGGCAGTGGTGGCATTGGCCAGCGACTGTGCGCCGGCACCGGCCGCGACTGCGCCCTGCCCGTCGATCTTCGCCGCGTCGCTGTCATCGCCTGCGCCATCGGCCTTGAAATAACGGTTGCCATCTGCGGCAACGTCGGCCAGCGCAGCCTGGGTGGCGCGCGCCTGCGCGTCCAGCTGCGCCTTGTTCACCGCATCGGTGGCCTGGCTGCCTGCGGCAACATTGGTGATCTGCCGTTCCTTGCCGGTATCACCCACGGACACCGTGTTGGCACGCGTGGCCTTGGAGCCGGCGCCCAGCGCTACGCTGTTGGCCGCACTGGCGCTGCTGTTGCTGCCGATCGCCACCGCGTTGCTGCCCTTGGCCGTGGCCGAGCCTTCGATCAGGCACTTTTCGAGCAGCTTGCCGCTGAATGCCACGCAGGTGGCGCTGCCGCCGATCTGCACCGACTGTGCTGCGGCGATACCGCTCATGCCCAATCCCAATACCAGGCCCAGTGCCATCGCCAACCTTGCGGGCGCAGCCTGCGTTGCATCGCGGCGCTGGTCGACGACCCCGCCGCCGCTGTCGGAGGAGGCCAGTTCCGAGGCCACCACCAACTGACCCAATGCTTTGTTCCAGACCTTGCGATAAATCCGATTCATCGGTACGGCTCCTGATTGGACTGGTTTTGGGCAAAGCAACGCCACCGCTGGGCTTTCCGGCCCAACGTCCCCTGGGGGCGTTTATTCGCGTGATTTACTGCGGGGTATTGCCGAACGGCGCGCAGCGACAGAAAACCGAGCGCGTGCGCCAAGCGGTTACTGCGAAATGAATGATTCTGAAACGGGGTTCAAGTGTTAACGGCAACTTTGCAGATCGTCAAGACTTTGACACAGCAAATCCTATTGCCGTGAAGCACATCACTATTTCACGTGTTTATGAAAGGATTTTGTTATGCATGCGTGACGATTCCTCGACGCATGAAAATGCATGTAACTAGCGGTCGCGACTGGAGTTTCAAGCGCGCAAAGAAAAACCCGCCGATCAACGGCGGGTTTTTCCATACGCGATGGCATTGAGGCCTGCGCGATGCAGTGCGATCAGCCGCACCACACCCGCGCGTTGCGGAACATGCGCATCCACGGCGAGTCACCCTGCCACTCGGCCGGAGCCCAGCTCAGGTTGAGCGCGCGCGGGGTGCGTTCCGGGTGCGGCATCATGATGGTGACGCGGCCGTCACTGCTGGTCAGGCCGGTGATGCCGTCCGGCGAACCGTTCGGATTCAGCGGGTACTGGCTGGCAACGTTGCCGTGGCCATCGATGTAGCGCAGCGAGACACGTGCGGCGGCCTGGTCAACGGCGTTGTCGAACACGGCCTGGCCTTCGCCATGCGCCACCGCCACCTGCAGGCGCGAGCCGGCCATGCCACGCAGCAGGATCGACGGCGATTCCACCACTTCCAGCAGCGCGGTGCGGGCTTCGAACTGCTCGCTGGCGTTGCGACGGAACTGCGGCCAGTGCTCGGCACCGGGGATGATGCCCTTCAGCTGGCTCATCATCTGGCAGCCGTTGCACACGCCCAGCGCGAAGCTGTCCTCGCGGGCGAAGAACGCAGCGAAGGCATCACGCAGCGCGCTGCGCTCCAGGATCGAGGTGGCCCAGCCACGGCCGGCACCGAGCACGTCGCCGTAGCTGAAGCCACCACAGGCGACCAAACCGGTGAAATCCTGCAGGGCCACGCGGCCTTCGATCAGGTCGCTCATATGCACGTCGAAGGCGCGGAAGCCGGCACGTTCGAAGGCGTTGGCCATTTCAATCTGGCCGTTCACGCCCTGCTCGCGCAGCACGGCCACGCGCGGGCGCGCACCGGTGCTGATGAACGGCGCCGCCACGTCCTCGTTGAGGTCGAAGCTGAGCTTGGGCTTCAGGCCCGGCGCCGTGAAGGCACGCGCAATCTCGCGCTCGGCGTCGGCGTTGGCCGGGTTGTCGCGGCGCTTCTGCATCGCATGGGTGACCGACCACCAGGCGTCGAACAGCGCGTCCCAGCGCCACTCGGCCAGGTTCTCGCCGCCCAGCGACACGCGCACCACCGGCGCGGTGGTCGGCTTGGCGATGCGCTGTGCGCATTCGGTCAGTGCGTGGCGTTCGACCAGATCGGCGAACGCAGCACGGTCTTCGCGCGCGATCTGCACCACCGCACCCAGTTCTTCATTGAACAGGCTGCGGAACGGATCATCGCCCCAGGCATCGAGAGTGATGTCCAGGCCCAGGCGCGAGGTGAAGGCCATTTCGCACAGCGCAGCGAAGGCGCCGCCGTCGCTGCGGTCGTGATAGGCCAGCAGCAGGCCGGACTGGCGCGCATCGCGGATCAGCTCGAAGAAACCACGCAGGCGCTGCGGGTCGTCCAGGTCCGGCGCGGCACCGGCGAAAGCCGGCAGATCGCCGTGGTCGGCATGCACCTGGGCCAGGATCGAACCGCCCAGGCGCTGCTTGCCGGCGCCCAGGCCGATCAGCCACAGCTCGCTTTCCACGTCGCGGTCGAGCAGCGGCGTCAGCTGCTGGCGCACGTCGGCCACCGGCGCAAACGCCGAGATCACCAGTGACACCGGCGACACGCTCTTGTGCGCTTCGCCCTGGTCGTGCCACTGCGCCTGCATCGACAGCGAGTCCTTGCCCACCGGGATGCTGATGTCCAGCTGCGGGCACAGTTCCATGCCCACCGCCTTCACTGCGTCGTACAGCAGCGCGTCTTCGCCCGGGTGGCCGGCCGCGGCCATCCAGTTCGCCGACAGCTTGATCTCATCCAGCGCATCGACCGGGGCCGCGCACAGGTTGGTCAACGCTTCGCCCACCGCCATGCGTGCCGAAGCAGCGGCGTCGAGCAGGGCCAGCGGGGTGCGCTCGCCGATCGACATCGCTTCGCCGGACACGCCGTCGAAGTCGGCCAGGGTGATCGCCACGTCGGCCACGGGCAGCTGCCACGGGCCGACCATCTGTTCGCGCGCGGTCAGGCCGCCGACGCTGCGGTCACCGATGGTGACCAGGAAGTTCTTCGAAGCGACCGTCGGGTGCGCCAGCACGCGAAGGCCGGCTTCCTGCAGGTCCAGGCCGCCGGTCTTCAGCGCTGGCCAGCGCGGGGCCGGCGGGTGCGCGGTGTCGCGGTGCATCTTCGGCGGCTTGCCGAACAGCACGTCCATCGGCAGATCAATCGGCGCATCCGCCGGGGTGTGGCCCGGCACGGCACCGTAGGCCACCACCAGGTGCTCCTCGGCAGTCGCCACGCCAACCGCGGCGAACGGGCAGCGCTCGCGGGCACACAGTGCGGCGAACTCGGCCAGGCGCTCCTGGGCCACGCCCAGCACGTAGCGTTCCTGCGACTCGTTGCACCACAGCTGCATCGGCGACAGCGACGGATCATCGGTGGGCACCTTGCCCAGGTCGATGACACCGCCGACCTTGGAGTCGTGCAGCAGTTCGGGGATGGCATTGGACAGGCCACCGGCACCGACGTCGTGGAAGAATTTGATCGGGTTGTTGGCGCCCATCGCCACGCAGCGGTCGATGACCTCCTGGCAGCGGCGTTCCATTTCCGGGTTGTCGCGCTGCACGCTGGCGAAGTCCAGGTCCTCGGCGCTCTCGCCGGAGGCCACCGAACTGGCGGCACCGCCGCCCAGGCCGATCAGCATCGCCGGACCGCCGAGCACAATGACCGCATCACCGGCCTGCAGCTGGATCTTGTCGACCTGCACGCGGTCGATCGCGCCGAGGCCACCGGCCAGCATGATCGGCTTGTCGTAGGCACGCACCAGATCAGCGCCTTCCGGCAGCTCGAAGCTGCGGAAGTAGCCGAGCAGGTTCGGGCGGCCGAACTCGTTGTTGAACGCAGCGCCGCCAAGCGGGCCGTCGGTCATGATTTCCAATGCCGGTGCCATGCGCGGGTTCAGCGCGCGCGGCGCTTCCCACGGCTGCGGCAGTTCCGGAATGCGCAGGTGCGAAACCGAGAACCCGGACAGGCCCGCCTTCGGCTTGCCGCCGCGGCCGGTCGCGCCTTCGTCGCGGATCTCGCCACCGTTGCCGGTCGAGGCACCCGGGAACGGCGCGATCGCGGTCGGATGGTTATGCGTTTCCACCTTGATCTGGAACGCGCTGGGCACCTGCGGCTCGCGGCGGTATTCGCCGCTGGCCGGATCCGGGCGGTAACGCGACGCCGGATGGCCTTCGATCACCGCGGCGTTGTCGCTGTACGCGCTGAGCGTGTGCTGCGGGGTCTGCTGGTGGGTGTTCTTGATCATCCGGAACAGCGAGCGGTCCTGCTCCTGGCCGTCGATGGTCCAGCTGGCGTTGAAGATCTTGTGCCGGCAGTGCTCGGAGTTGGCCTGCGCGAACATCATCAGCTCGACGTCGGACGGCGCGCGGCCGAGCGCGGTGAAGCGTTCGCGCAGGTAGTCGATCTCGTCCTGGGCCATGGCCAGGCCGAGGCGCTGGTTGGCAGCCTCCAGCTGGTCCACCGGCACGCGTTCCAGTTCACCGCGGGCCGGCGCCGAGAACAGCGCCTGGCCCTGTTCCACGGTCTCCAGCACCGACTGCGTCATCGGGTCGTGCAGCGCCTTGACCAGCGCCTGCTGGGCGGCGGCATCGGCCGGCCACCCCTGCACGTCGATGCGCAGGCCACGCTCGACCCGGCTGACCGGCTGCCCGGCACCACGGACCAGTTCGGTGGCCTTGCTCGACCACGGCGACAGCGTGCCCAGGCGCGGCACCACGATGCGGCTGACCGCGCCGTCGGCCACGGCCTCGGCCTGCGGCGCAGCTTCGAGGATGCGGCACAGGGTGGTCAGGTCGGGGGCGGCGCTGCCTTCGGGCTGCACGAAGTAGACGTGCCAGGCACCGCTGATGCGCAGGGAGGGAGCGATGGACTGCAGGCGGGATTCAAGACGTTCGCGGCGGAACGGCGACAGGGCGGGCGCGCCCTCGAGGACCATCATGTCCGGGGAACCGTAGTTGGGAAACGGGCCCGACATTGTACCGGAAGCGGGGGAAGGGCTTTGGCCGGGCGGCGCCCGGCACCCGCAGAGGCGCCCAAGCCAAGGCCACAGCCAGAGCAAAGGCAAAAGCCACAGCAACAACGGGCATTCCGTGGGATGGCGGGGTGGTGGGGGCCAGCAGGACACGCCGTAAACCCGTCCATGGGGGCTCGATGGCGCCATCCATGGCGCC
>NZ_JASJSQ010000074.1:0-25361 GCF_030236855.1 Stenotrophomonas maltophilia group sp. Smal13 | reverse complement strand
GCGGCGATTCCTGCTGGAAGATGGTTTCGCGCAGCAGCGCGATGACGTTCTTGCGTTTGGCGAACCACTGCCGGCGTAGGCGGGCGAGTTCCCTTTCCGCCTCGGCTTTGTCCAGGCAGAGAAAGCGCGTACTCCAGCGGTAGGCAAAACCGAGGCGGTTGAGGTCGTCCAGAATCCCCGGCCAGGTCGAGGTCGGGAAGCCCCGCACCGACACCACGCGCAGGTGCTGGTCGCCCAGCATGGGCGCCAGGCCGCCGACCAGCGGCGAGTCGGTCAGCAGCGCGTCGATGTAGAACGGCACCTCGGGCACGCCCACGCGGTAGCGCCGCGTCGAGATGGTTGCGTGCAGGTAGGTCAACGTCTGTGCGTCGTCCAGCCAAGCGATCTCCGGCATCACGCCATCGAGCAGGTCAAAGACCCGATCCGTTTCCGCGACGAAGGCTTGCAGCCGCTCGCGCCAATCCACGCCATTCGTTGGCGTGTTCTCGTAGAGCATCTTGGCTGCGCGGGCGCGCGATTCCTGGGGCGGCAGGTACACCAGCGTCAGGTGATAGCCGCTCTCGAAGTGATGGCCTGATTCCTCAAAGGCGGCGCGGCGTTCTTCTTCCACCAGCCACGAAAGCGGTTCGGGGAACTCCGAGCGCGGATAGTCGGCGGCGGCGCGGCGCTCGGCTTCAATGAACAGCGCCCAGCCCGATCCCATGCGGCGCAGTGCGTTGTTCAATCGTGCCGAGGTGGCGATCAGCTCGCCTTGCGTGGCGCTGTCGAGGTCAGGCCCGCGAAACCGGGCCGTGCGCTGGAAGCTGCCGTCCTTGTTCAAGACGACGCCCGACGCCACCAGCCCGGCCCAGGGCAGCCAGTCGGCCAGCAAGGCCGGGCGCTGGCGGTATTCGGCGAGGTTCAGCATCGTGGCATCCCCTCACACATCCAGCAGCGGGCGGTGCTTGATGTGCCGGGCGAACACGGCCATGAACTGCGGATCGACGCGCGCACCCCACACCGCCAGCGAATGGCCGACGATCCAGAGCACCACACCGGGAATCCACAGTTGCAGGCCCAGACCGACGGCGGCTGCCAGCGTGCCGTTGGCGATCGCCACGGTGCGCGGCGCACCGCCCAGCAGAATTGGCTCGGTCAGCGAGCGATGCAGTGGCACCTCGAAGCCATCCGCGAAAATGTCCGGGCCGCTCATACGACAGCCCCGCCCGAGAACGAAAAGAACGACAGGAAGAACGAGGACGCGGCGAAGGCGATGGACAAGCCGAACACGATCTGAATCAGCTTGCGAAAGCCGCCCGACGTGTCGCCAAACGCGAGCGCGAGGCCAGTGGCGATGATGATGATGACCGCGACGATGCGCGCCACCGGCCCCTGGATGGATTCGAGGATGGATTGCAGCGGGCCTTCCCATGGCATTGAGGAACCGGCGGCCTGCGCGGTTCCGGCCAGGAACAGCAGCAGCGCGGCCAGCAACAGCCCTTGCCCCGCAGGACGGGCCAGGCAGCGCAGCCGCCCAAGACGCAATGCCGGATTTGCAGAAAAACGGAAAGCAGGAATGGTTATCTGCGTCATGGCAGTTCTCCAAGTGAGTGAGGGGATGGGGAAGTCGCCGCAGCGGGTGCGGCATCGGAAAGTGGCGGCAGCTCGGGAAACGGCGTTTCCAGCGCATCCGCTAGTTGGTAGCCCACGCCGTCGAAGCCAACGACGCGGGCGATGCTCTCGATGCGGCGCTTACGTCCACGCCCGGCGATGTGAATCACCACGTTGACCGCCTCGGCGATCAGCGCACGGGGCGGATTCACCGCCACTTCGAGAATCAGTTGCTCCAGGCGCAGCAGCGCGCCGAGCGCAGAGCCGGCGTGGATGGTGGCGATGCCGCCCGGATGGCCGGTGCCCCACACCTTGATGAGATCCAGCGCCTCGGCACCGCGCACCTCGCCAACGACGACGCGATCAGGCCGCAGGCGCATGGACGAGCGCACCAGCTCGGTCATGGACACCACTCCCGCGCGCGTGCGCAACGGAACGTGGTCGCGGGCCGCGCATTGCAGTTCCACCGTGTCTTCGAGCACCAGCACGCGGTCGCCCGTGGCAGCGATTTCGGCGAGCAAAGCATTGGCGAGCGTGGTCTTGCCGCTGCTAGTGGCCCCCGCGATCAGGACGTTCTGCCGCTCGCGCACTGCGCGCACCAGAAAGCCCGCTTGGGCGGCGGACATCATTCCGTCCACGACGTACCGGTCCAGCGGGATCACGCCGATAGCGCGCTTGCGCAGCGCGAAGGCCGGCCCCGGTGCCGCCGGGGGCAAGATGCCCTCGAAGCGTTCGCCGGTTTCGGGCAGCTCGGCGGACAGCAGCGGCTGGCCGCGATGCACCTCCGCGCCGACGTGGGCGGCCACGAGGCGGATGATCCGTTCCCCATCGGCTTCGGGCATCTCCACGCCCATCGGCGCGCGGCCCGAAGAAAGCCGGTCGATCCACAGGGTGCGATCCGGGTTGAGCATGATTTCCACCACATCCGGGTCTTCAAGCGCGGCGGCGATCAGCGGCCCCATCGCTGTGCGCAGCATCTGGATGCGGCGGTCGAGCGACGTGGCGCTCATGGACTGCGGAACGGCGCTCATGACGCACGCTCCTGCGCTTGCGCGGCTGCCGCCGCGTCCTCCATCCGCATCGGATCGGGATGCAGTTCCTCCACCACGTCGCGCACCAGGCTGCGCCCACGCAGCAGGTGGCGGCCCAACTGCTCCACGAATTGCTCGAAGCGCGCCTTGCCTTGGGCGCGCGCGGCCTCTTGGTGCGCTTCGGGAACTGGCGTGCTGACGGTCAGGTAGTAGCGGATGAACAGCGCCAGCGTTTCGATCTGAATGTTCTGGTCGCGCTCCATGCGCTCGGCCTGCCGCGACAGGCGATCAAGTCGCTTGGCGATGGCCGCCTCGCGCTGGTCGGCGGCATCGGGCGACAGCCACGATGCGAGCGCCGCCGCGACGATGGACGACTTGGACACGCCTTTCTTGGCGGCCAGTTCGTCCAGGCGCTTGGCGTGCTCCGGCTGGATGAACAGGTTGAGGCGGTAGTGGCTCATAGCTCGATTCCGTCGTTGGGGTCGAGGGAAGCCAGCCGGGCCGTGCGCTGCATGGCTGGATCGAGCTGGCGAGGAAGGAGAAGCGGCAGGTCGTCGTCATCGAGCAGCCCAAGGTCGGCCGCAGGCGCGGCCAGTTCGGGGTCGTAGGCAACGGTTTCGGAAAGCTCGGGCTGGCGGCGCGGGCCGCCGTCGTCGACCGAACCCAAGGTCTCCAGGCCATCAGCGGATGCCGCGGCCGGTGCGGTGGGCACGGCGGGAATCGCCAAACCGCTCCAGTCGTCGGGCCGCAATGGCGGCGCGTCGGCGTACTGCCCGTCCGCCAGCACGGGCGGTGGCAGCACGCGACGCTTGAAATTGGCGTCCGCGTAGTAGCGCAGCTTCTTCGCCTTGATCGGCGCCACGCTGGACACCATCACCACGGCCTCGTCAGGCGGAAGCTGCATGACTTCGCCCGGCGTCAGCAGCGGGCGCGCGGTTTCTTGGCGCGACACCATCAGGTGGCCCAGCCACGGCGCGAGCCGGTGGCCCGCGTAGTTGCGCTGGGCGCGCAGCTCGGTGGCCGTGCCCAGCGTCTCGGAAATCCGCTTGGCGGTGCGCTCGTCGTTGGTGGCGAACGTCACGCGCACATGGCAGTTGTCGAGGATCGAATGGTTCTGGCCGTAGGCTTTGTCGATCTGATTGAGCGACTGCGCGATGAGGAAGCTGCGGATGCCGTAGCCGGCCATGAAGGCCAGCGCCGTCTCGAAGAAGTCCAGGCGCCCCAGCGCCGGAAACTCGTCGAGCATCAGCAGCAGCTTGTGGCGGCGCTCGATGCCGTCGGAGCCATCGAGCGATTCGGTCAGCCGCCGCCCGATCTGATTGAGGATCAGGCGAATGAGCGGCTTCGTCCGCGAAATGTCCGAAGGCGGCACCACGAGGTACAGCGATACCGGATGCTCGGCAGCGATCAGGTCAGCGATGCGCCAATCGCAACGCGAGGTGACTTCGGCCACCGTGGGATCGCGGTACAGGCCGAGGAACGACATAGCGGTGCTCAACACGCCGGAACGCTCGTTGTCCGACTTGTTGAGCACTTCGCGCGCCGCCGATGCGACGACAGGATGCGGGCCACCACCTTCCGCATTCACGAGGTGCGGCGTGGTCATCATCCGGTGCAAGGTCAGCTCGAACGGGCTGGCCGGATCGGAGAGGAAGTTGGCGACGCCGCGCAGCGTCTTGTCCTTGCCGGCGTAGAGCACATGCAGGATGGCGCCGACCAGCAGCGCGTGGCTGGTCTTCTCCCAATGGTTGCGCTTCTCCAACGCACCTTCGGGATCAACCAGAATGTCCGCGATGTTCTGCACGTCGCGCACTTCATGCGCGCCGCGCCGTACCTCCAGCAGCGGGTTGTAGGCCGCCGACTTCGCATCGGTCGGGTTGAACAGCAGGCAATGTGAGAAGCGTGATCGCCAGCCGGCGGTGATCTGCCAGTTCTCGCCCTTGATGTCGTGGATGACGGCCGATGCAGGCCAGCTCAACAAGGTGGGCACCACCAGGCCCACGCCCTTGCCCGAGCGGGTGGGCGCGAAGCTCAGGACGTGTTCCGGGCCTTCATGCCGTAGGTACTGGCGGTCGTGCTGGCCGAGGAACACGCCGGCCGGTTGCGTGAGGCCCGCCTTGCGAATGTCCTGCGCGTTAGCCCAGCGCGCAGAGCCGTAGGTGGTGACGAGGCGCGCTTGGCGCGAGCGCCAGACCGACATGGCAATGGCAACGCACACGGCGACCATGCCACTGGCGCCGGCAATCGCGCCGCCAGTGTCGAACACCTCCGGTGCATACGCGCCGAAGAAGAACCACCACTCAAACAGCTTCCACGGGTGGTAGATAGACGTGCCAAGAAAGTCGAACCAGGGCGAGCCAAGGCGTAGCTGATAGCCAAGGGCTGCTGCTGTCCATTGTGTGGCGCCCCACACTCCGGCGATGACGATGCCGAACACCACGGCGATCTGACCGAACAGCACGTTCGTCCCTTGCATGACCTGGCCTCCGATTTCTCCTGCGCCGATTCCTCATGGGAAAAGCGGCACAAGGGCGTGCCGCAGGCGTCAGGATCGGTGCCGGGTCAGTGCCGGTCAAAGACCGTTTTGGGCAGAAAAGTCGAGTAAAAAGACAGAATGCGCGCGACGGCGCACCAAGGAAAAGCGCCGCAAGTGCAGGCGCATCGCGGCGTGTCGAGCAGAAAGAAAAAAACGATGCGACGAACCGCCAACAATCAGAACTTGGGGGATTCCTTCGGTGGCGTGTATGGGGTTTCGCCGTCGCCATAGAACCGCTTGCGCGTGGCCTCGGCTACCCGATTGCACAGCACGTCGCCCAGCTTGGGGCGATCTGTCTTGCATTGCTGGCGCAGTTCCTTGAGCCGGTCGGGGTTGGCCGCCAGTTCTTCCACCGTCGGGATATTCGCTTCCGATGTGTTGGCCTTGTGAGGCGTTTCGGACTGGCCGCAGGCAGCCAGCGCGGCCGCAAGCAAGAGCGGGATGATCCTTTTCATGGCGCAGGTTCCTCCAGGGAATCGGAATAATGGCCCGGCTTGGGCCTTGGGGCTTCCGGTGACTCGATGGCCTGCGCACGCTCAATGAACCGTGCAAGCACATCGAACGGCTGACCTTCGGCGTGCAACAGGTAGGTCGTCAGCGGCGGCACACGCAAAGCCAGCGGTCGGGCCACCACGCCCGAGTCAGGATGGGCGGCGATGCGCGCGGCGCCCGTAAACCCAAGTGCGAGGCCAGCCGATACCAGAGCCATCATCAGATCACACGATGCGACCCGCTCCGCAACCAGTGGCTCCATGTCAGCCCGACGCAGCACTCGATCAACGAATTTGGCATGGCCTTCGCACACTTGTGGATCGCATAGAACCAGCGGATAGCGCAGAAGTTCCTCCAAAGGAATGCGCTTGTATGCAAGCAGCGGGTGCCGGGCTGGCACCGCCACTATGAGCGTGTCCCTCCACGCAGGCATGGCAACGATGCCGTCGCCCACTTCGTCGGATTGGGCAAACCCTACGTCGTACAGATCGTCATGCAACCCTTTGATCTGCTGCGACAGCGGCACCTCGAAGAAGCGGATTTCGACCTCGGGTTCTTCTAGGCGACACAACGCCAGCAAGGTCGGCAAGCGCGACGGCGTGATGCCATCCGACAAGGCCACGCGCAACTGCCCATGAAAACCGTTTGCTGCTGCTTTCACGCTTTCACGCGCTTGTTCCAAGGCAGCGAAGACACGGCGCACATGCTCCAAAAACAATGTTCCGGCACGGGTCAGCCGCGTGCTGCGCGTGGTACGGGCAAACAGCAACACGCCCAGTTCTTCTTCCAACTCCTTGATGGCGCGCGACAGTGGCGACTGCTCCATATGCAGCCGCTCGGCTGCACGGGCAAAGTGCAGTTCTTCTGCAACAGCGAGGAAACAGCGTAGATGTCTGAGCTCCATTGCTTTACCTCTTGCCAACGCCTCCTGCCCGATCTTCACGTATGCCTTATGACCGGCAGCAATCTTGAAAAATTCGCATGAGATGCGTAATTATCACCCAAACATGAAAATTTTGTACAATCCTGCCATTGTTTGACCTCCAAGGCACCCACGATGCCCACCGACAACAACGAAGGCGAAATCCTCACCATCAGGCAGGTAGCCGACTACCTGAAGGTCACGGAACGGACGATCTACAGGTTGGCCGGGGCCAAAAAAATCCCAGCCTTCAAGGTTGGAGGGACGTGGCGGTTTTCGCGCGCGGACATTGACAACTGGATCAAGCAGCAGTCCTTGGAAGGACTCGACGCTGCGCGCGAGGGTGTCCACGCGGCCAATGGCCAAACCAACGATGGAGTGCGTAAGTAATGCTTGGATTGACTCTTCGGGATGAGTTTCGGGGCAAGCGCCTCAAAGGGACGGCCATTGAGCTTTCCAACGACTCGAACACGGGTGCTACCCAGATCGCCGCACAGGCATTCTTGGAGATCACCTATCCCACCCACGATCTACTGAAGGGCATCGAAGCCGTTGGCCCCAACCAAGGGCGGCCAGTGGTCGTGATCGGCGAGCGCGGCCTGGGTAAGTCGCACTTGATGGCAGCGCTCTACCACGCAGTCAACGATGCCGCATCGACGGGCGCATGGCTCAACTCCTGGTCAAGCACGTTGGGTGACCCCAGCATCGGCAAGATCGCACTGCGCGATGGCATGTTGGTCATTGGCGAGAGCCTGCACAGGCAACGCTATAAATTCCTGTGGGACCTGCTGTTCGAGCGCCATCCGCGCGGCGAATTCATCAAAGGCAAGTGGGAAGGCATGGGAGCGGCCAAGACCGACATCCCCTCGGACAAGCTCATCATCGAGCTGCTTGAGCATCGGCCTGCGATGCTCCTCCTCGACGAATTCCAGACTTGGTACGACGGCCTGACCAATACCAAGCAGTACCCCTGGAAGCAATGGGCGTTCAACTTCATCCAGATCCTGTCGGAGATCGCCAAAGAGCGCCCCGACCTACTGGTGTTGGTGATCTCCGTGCGCAATGGCGGCAGCGATGCTTACCAGCAGGTGCACCGCGTCAACCCAGTGGCTATCGACTTCAAGGCGGGAGGCAATGCCGAGCGTATCCAGCAGGATCGGCGGCGGATGCTGTTGCATCGCCTGTTCGACAACCGTCTGCAGATTGCAGACGGCACCATCGAATCGCTGGTTGCACAACACGTCTCCGAATACTTCCGCCTGCTGGATGTGCCGCCCGCCGAGCAGGATCGCAAGCGCCGTGAATTCACCGAGTCCTGGCCTTACGCACCGCACTTGCTGCGCCTGCTTGAGGAACAGGTGCTGATCGCCACGGATGCGCAAGAAACGCGCGACATGATTCGCATCCTGGCCAACCTCTACAAGAGCCGGGGCGAAGCGGTGCCTGTGCTCACTGCGGCTGATTTCCGGCTGGATGACGATGCCTCGGGCATTGGAGCACTGCTGGATTCAGTGTCCAACGAACACCACCGCACCCTGCGCGAAAAAGCGCAGCACAACATCATTTCGGTGACGGAGGCGGTGTACGACCACGGCAACCTTGCCCCACACCTGCAAGAAATCCTGAGCGCACTGTGGCTGCGCTCCATCGCCGTCGGCAATCTTGCCGGGGCCGATCCGGCCACGTTGCAGGTGGACATCACCCGCAGCAAGCCGGTAGATGTCAATGCCTTTCAGGTCGAACTGGCGACCATTGTCGAGAACAGCTTCAACATTCACCAGGATGGCCCGAGGTTGGTCTTCCGCGAGGAAGAAAACCCCCGCGCCAAGTTGATGGCCTGCGCGCGCAATGACAAACTGTTCACCGATGGTTCCGATCAGGTGCAGCTTGCCAAGCAGGTGCGCTACGTCATCGGAGGCAGCGATGAGGTCGCTAAAACCTTCCGAGTGATTGCCCTGCCAAAATCGTGGCAGAACGATCCGTGGACATCGCTCGACGAAGCCGAGCAGCCGGAGCGCTGGGATGACCGGCTGCCCATTTTGGTGCTGCCAGAAGAGCCGGAAAAAATGGATCAGACACTGGGCCGCTGGCTCAAGGACCACCTGCAAAAGCGCCGCAACACCATTCGCTTCTTGTTGCCCCGTGCCGGCTCCACCAACGCCTTTCAGGACCGCGACCTCCTCATCCTTGCCCGCGCCGAAATGAAGGCGCAGGAATGGAGTGGGCAGAACCCCGAATACAAGAAACTTCATAAGGAATTTGAAGGCACGCTGCGCGAGAACCTGAAGAAGCGCTTCGATCGGTTTGCCATCCTGCACCGCTATGACCACCAGAACCCGCAGCAATCCCTGTTCAGTGTCGAGCACCTGAAAAAGCAAGGTGCTCAAATCCCCGAGGGCATCGAAGAAACCCTGACCAACGACCTCTTTGTTCCCGAGGATTTCGAAGACCTTGTTCTAGAAGCCGCCTCGGAGAACGCCCCCCTCGGCAAGCTGCTGCGTGAACTGCAAGAGCCTCGCCCTGCGGGTCAGGATTGCATCCCCTGGCTGGGGGAAACCGCGATGAAGGAACGCATCCTGCGCTTGTGCGCGCGCGGCAAGATCGCCATCAACCTGCGCAATCTGGAGCACCTTCAAACCCACGCGGGCGAGGACGAGGAAACTGCATGGCGGCGCTTGCGCCCCAAACTCTCCTACACGGGGCGTCAGCTTGATGAAGTGTTCCTGATGGAACCCTCGGCGGTGCTCGCGACCGGAGGCACCCCGCCACCCGCGCCGCAGCCGCCTGCAGGCGGCAACGGTGGATCGGGCGGCGATACTTTTGGTGGCGGCACTACCACTCCGCCCGTCACCCCTTCCGGTGGCGACAACACTCCCGGCGGTGGCACATCGCCGAATGGCGGCGACATCTTTGGTGGTGGCACAAGTACCACCGCCAAATCACGCACCCCGCTCTCTAACCCGCCAACCTCACCGCTCAACCTAATCGGCAAGCTCGAAGGCTGGGGCATTGGCCCGGCCACGCCTGTGGCAGAAGTCTCGATCAAGGTGTCTGCTGGCCAAAACACGCAGATTACGGGCGCGCAACTCAAGGAACTGCTCAAGAAGCTGCCTGATGGCATGACTTTTGAGCTGAGTCTTGAGAAGGAGGACAACTGATGGCGTTGGATGCTCAAATCTTGCAGCGCCTGACCCAGGACAGTCCCAAAGAAGCGTGGCGCATCATTACCGATCGGGTGTTGGAGATTGCCTCGAAACCGCTGGCCGAAAGCAATGCCCCCAGCGAGGTGGTCAAGCGAGACCGCGAAATTGCCGAGCTCGATTTGTTCCTGGCCTCCAGCGGCTGGGATCTGTGGCGGGTCTTTGGCCAACCCGAAATCTGTGGTGTGGAACGTACCTCAGACCGGCTTGCGCGTTGGTGGAGCGAACCCGGCTATGGCCACAGCGTCGCGCGCGCCGTGCTGATTCTGGATGCCCTCTCGCTGCGCGAACTGCCCTGGCTGCTGCAAGGGGCCAAAGAGCGTGGATTCACCCTGCACACAGTAGGCGCCACAGCATCCGAACTGCCCAGTGAAACCAACCCGTTCGCCCGCGCATTGGGGCTGACCAGCCGCAGCCAGCTACAAGCCAATGGCGGCGGTTTTGCCCACAAGCTGCAACCGGCGCAGACCGAAACCATCGACCTGCCGTGGAAGGACTGCGAGGGCTTGGTGGACAACGCCTCGGGTGCGAAGAATTGGGTGTTCTGGCACCACTGGCCAGACGCCAAGCTGCACGACTACGGCGCGGGCCAAGGTCTGGAACTGCTGACCAGAGATGCCGCGCAGCAACTTTCCAGTGACGACTTTTGGAGCTTTATTGAGCGCCTCGCCACTGGGCGGCGCTTGGTCATCACATCCGATCACGGCTACGCCGCCACGGGCTACTTCCCCGATGCCGATGGTGAGGTTGCCTCGCACCTCAAGCAGACTTTTTCAAGCGGTCGCAGCAAGGCAGGCAATGGCGACGCAGGCCCCTTCGTTCCTCCCGTCGCCTTGCAAATCGACAGCCCGCATGGCGCACACCTGCTGGCGCTGGGGCGCAGAAAGTGGCGCAGCCAAGGCGGCTACCCAACCTTGACGCATGGCGGTCTCTCGCTGCTGGAAGTGCTGTCGCCCTTCGTTGAACTATCGAAGTAGGCCGATATGACAGCGGCCGAATTGCCAGAAGATTTCTTCGCAGACATCCAAGGGATTTTTCGCAAAACCCCGGTGCTGCTCGTCGGCTCTGGCTTCTCCTGTGGCTATGGCCTGCCCGGTATGGGCGCTTTGGCGGAGCACTTGGCAACCGCTGTGCACGATGCCCTGTCCACCGATGGGGCAAGGAACGCCTGGGCGCAATCAGTCGAAGCAATCAAGACAAATCTGGAAGCTGGCCTGAACGGCATTCCGCTTGGCATGGCGGAGTGGACAGAGATCGTATCAGCCATACGCGGAGAAACCGCGAAGCTGATTCTTGATAGAGCCATCGCCGCAGAGACGGAAATTCTTGGCGAAAAGGTCGCCGGTGGCCATGCGCCGTCACGCCTCTTGAACCGCTTGTTTAGTGGCTCTCCGCAGAACACGGACAGCATCCATGTCATTACAACCAACTACGACACGTTGTTGGAGTTGTTTTGTGATCTGGCAGAAATTCCCCTAGACACAGGATTTACGGGGTTCCGTCGGCGTAAGCCGCGTGCCAGGCCGCTCTTCCAAACGCAGTACAGCCGTGTTCTGGTGGCCGAAAAGCGCCAGCAGCAGGTCGATCACCGCATCTGCAAAACAGTTCGTCTATATAAGCCTCATGGCTCAATCAGTTGGTTGACAACGGACGATGGGCCAGTGGAAGCCCTCAACGATGTTTCCATCGCGGAACGAGCCATTGTCGTCCCCGGCCCGTCAAAGTACCAAGACGCACTGGTCAATAGGTTGTTCGACGAAATGCGTACCGCGATGAATGCGGTACTCACCGATGCCCAGGCACTGTTGTGTATCGGATTTGGCTTCAACGACGACCATTTGCAAGGCGTCATCAAGCATCGTCTGGCCGCAGGCATGCCGGCCATCATTGTCACGCGCGATCCGACCCCGAACATTGAAAAACTCCTCGGCGAACACCCCCATGTGATTGCCGTGTTCAAAGATGGGGATGGGGCAGTCTGTCGCTGGAACGGGAATGCACTGCGGTCACCAGAGCCGCTCTGGCAGTTGGATGACTTTCTGAAAAAATTTGTGGAGTGAGGCGAGGATGAGCATTTTCAATTTCACCGACGAGCAGTCATTGGGCGAAGTCCGCAGTGTTGAAACCTCACGGATCACCGTGCGGGTGACGGACGGTCAACGCCTGCAAAAGGCGCGCGTCGGTCGATTGGTCGCCATCCAGTTGATGGGCGATGAATGGCTGATCGGCATCATCGAGCGGGTGTGGCGGCATCCAGTGGAGCTGCCGACGCTGCCCGAAGCTGACCCGTCAGCGGATCTGGCTGCCGTGCCTCAAGAGGAAAACGGCGTGTCGATCAGCCTGGTCGGCACCTATCGCGCCCGGGATGGGCAGCGCAAGGACACTTTCACGCGCGCCGTTTTCATCCTGCCGGAAATCAACCGGCCTGTGTTCCCTATCGAGGAGAAATCTCTCGAAGACTTCATGGGCATCTTGAGCGCGTCATCCAAGGCGGACGCGGCTGCACCGCTCAAGGTCGGCACCTATACCCTGGATGGCAAGGCCAGCGCCTACATTGATGGCGACAAGCTTTTCCAGCGCCATGCCGCGTTGCTGGGCAGTACGGGCTCGGGCAAATCCTTCACCGTCGCCTCCATTCTTGAGCAGTCTGCACAACTGCCGCACGCGAATATCGTCGTGTTCGATCTTCACGGCGAATATTCGAGCATGAAATTCGCCAGCCACTACCGCATCGCAGGCATCGGCGATCTGAAAGCGAAGAAGGACGGCGCCATCTTCCTGCCCTTCTGGCTGCTGAATTACGACGAAATGCAATCACTGTTCGTGGATCGGTCTGAAGAGAGCGCCCCCAATCAGGCCAGTGAACTGATGAAGCAGGTCGTGGAGCTGAAGAAGAAATCCATCGAAGGGCTGGGGAAGCATGATCTGCTCGATGGATTCACAGTGGATACTCCGGTGCCCTATCGGTTGGCCGATCTTATTGAGGCTATCGCAGAAAAAGACAAGGAGATGGTGCAAGGAAGCAAGGGAGAAAAGCAGGGGCCGCTTTTCGGAAAACTGACGCGATTTCTGAACAGGATCAGTGTCAAAACGAAAGACCGTCGCTATGCCTTCATGTATCAAGCTCCAGCAGAATACGAGACTTACGAGGCGCTGCACCAGCTAGCCGAAAAGCTGCTCGGCACCGGCATCCAGCAAGATGGCATCAACCCCGGCATCAAGATTGTCGATTTTTCGGAGGTGCCCTCGGACATCCTACCGGTCGTCGTTGGTCTGGTTGCGCGAATCGTCTACCAAATCCAGTTCTGGAGCTCACCAGGGACGGATGGTGATGCCCGCCATCCTATCGTGCTCGTCTGTGATGAGGCACATCTCTACTTGCCAAGCGGTGCTGCCTCCATTGGCCCAATGGAAAAGCGCGCCCTGGAAAACTTCGAGCGCATCGCCAAAGAGGGACGCAAGTACGGTGTTGGGTTGATGGTAGTCAGCCAACGCCCCTCGGACGTCAGTACAACTATCCTCAGCCAGTGCAGCAACATCATCAGCTTGCGCCTGGCCAACAAAACCGATCAGGCAGTGGTCAGGCAGCTCCTGCCTGAAAGTCTGGAGGGGCTGATGGAGGTGCTGCCGACGCTGGACGTGGGCGAGGCTGTAGTGGTGGGCGACGCCACCTTGCTTCCGACCCGCATCAAGATGTCCAAGCCCAAACACGAACCACGCAGTGCAACGATTCCCTTTTGGTCGCGCTGGGCCACGCCCAAAGCAGAAGTTGATTTGGTTGCTGCGGTAGAAAACATGCGCAGGCAGTCGCGCGCACAAGAAGATTAAGGACGCTTGAATGGCCACCAAAAAAGAACTACTTCAACAAGCCGTCGCCAAAGCCGTCGGTGCGGGAAAGCCTGTCGCGCTGGAAACCGTCGATTTCAACGACCCCAACCGCCCCAAGACCTGCCTGGAGGTGGACTTCCCGATCCTGCCCGTCAATCAGGTGGCGATCATCGAAGGCAACGCGGGCAAGCCGATCTACCAGATGTCCAAGTGGTGGGCGCGGCGACGCTCCAGCGTATTCCGCTCAATGTTGATCGCGGCAGCCACCAAGGCCCCCGAAGATAAATCGCACGCGGCCAAGCTGGTGTGGGACAACTACTACGCCAATCACCAGAAGAAAGGCGCGTTCAAGCACCTGAAGGTGGCCGACATCTTCATGGGCGGCGGCACCACGCTGGTGGAAGGCTCGCGCCTGGGCATGCAGATGGTCGGCAACGACCTCAACCCGGTCGCGTGGTTCGTGGTCAAGCAGGAACTGGCCAACGTCGATCTGGAGGAAGTGAAGAAGCTGCTCGCCGAGATTGAGGCCGAGGTCAAGCCGCAGATCATGCCGTACTACTACTGCGACGGCCCGGAGGGTGAGAAAGGCACGTGGACACACTTGCCGTCCAACAAGGCGATGCCTTCCGATTTCGACCCGCTGACCATCCCGCGCGACGAGCGTAAGGACTACCGTTACGAAGGCCCGGAGGCGATCTATACCTTCTGGGCCAAGCACGGCCCTTGTCAGGTGACGGGTTGCGGCCACCGCACGCCGATCATGACCAGCCCGGTGATGGCCGTGAAGACCATCAGCGTGAAGCACTGGGAGCACACGTGCAGCAAATGCGGCGGCGAATTCCACGTTGAGGAGGAAGCCGCACGGATGGCGCCCGATTCGCCGCTGTATGTGGCGCCGGATGAATACCCGTTCTCCGTGCTCGATCGCAGGAAAGGCGTGATCTGCCCGCATTGCGACCATGCGGCAATGGTCAACCTGGGCAAGCCGAAAAAGCCGAACAAAAAGGTCGAGCTGAGCCTGCTGGTGCATCCGCAATGGCTGGCGGGCGAAGCCAAGCAGGACGCGAATGGCCAGCCCTACGGCGGCTCGGCGCAGGACGACGTGGCCGCGACAACGCGGTGGGACGGTGCGCGCGCATCCAAGATTCGCCTGCTAGAGGTGCGTGGTGCGCTGCCAGATGAGGTGACCTGCCCGGAAACGAAGATCACCTTTGCGCCGGAAAACGGCACGGTGCCGAAAAAATCCCACTACGCCTGCGCAGCTTGTGGCACGGTGCAGGATGTGTTGACGACCATCAAGGCGACGGGCAAGACCGGGCCGATGGCGGCGTATGCGGTGCAGGGCTATGCGCCCAAGCGCGATGCGGCAGGCAAACCCTATAGCGGCCGCTTCTTCGCAGCCTACGGCACGCCGCACGCGCGGCAATACGACACGGCGTTCGCTGAATGGGAAGCGCGCAAGGATGACGACCTCAAGGACTACTGGCCACGCTCTGAGCTTCCCTACGGCTTCATGACCCACCACCTACAAGGTGGCGTTCCGAACCACGGTTTCACGCACTGGTGGACGATGTTCAATCCGCGCCAGTTGCTGGTGCATGCGCAACTGCTCAAGGCGATTGTCGAAGTTGGGAGTTACGACTGGCAGACGCGCGAGTATGTCCTGGGAGCTTTTCAGAACTATTTGCGTAACCAGTGTGTGCTCGCGTTCTGGCACATCAATAAGGATCACTTCGTTCCTGCGATGTCCAACAACAACTTCCATCCCAAATCGACGCTTATCGAAGTTGGCGTTTTCTCCCCGATGGGCTATGGCCCATGGGCGTCATGCACTCCATCACTTATTGACGCGCGCGAATGGGCCATTCAGCCTTGGGAAGCTGTCAGCGCTGAATCGTTGAAACGGAAGGATGAAGCACTGGCAAGCGGAATTAGCGGAAAAAGTGAGAAGGTTTTTCCCGGTGATCCAGTGCAAGAAGTGGCCGTGCATCAGGGCTCATCCACTGATCTGACGCAGCTTGAAAGTGGCAGTCTCGATCTGGTCATCACTGATCCGCCTTTCGGCGGTTTGCTGCATTACTCAGAATTGGCCGATTTCTTCTACGTCTGGCTGCGCCTGGCGCTCAAGGACAAGTACCCGGCGATCTTCGGCGCGGAGTACACGCCCAAGTCACTGGAGGCAGTGGCCAACCGCGCTCGCGAGCCGGAAGATCCGGACGGTTTCTACCAGCGCCTGCTCACGCAGTGCTGGCGCGAGGCACATCGCCTCTTGAAGCCCAGCGGCATCCTGGCCTTCACCTTCCACCACAGCGAGGACGAGCCGTGGGTGGCGGTGCTGGAGTCGTTGTTCGACGCGGGCTATTACCTCGAAGCGACCTACCCGATCCGCTCCGATGAAACCAAGGGCGAAGGCGAATTCGGCTCCAAGACCATCGAGTACGACATCATCCACGTCTGCCGCAAGCGCACGGAAGAACCCAAGCCAGTGAGCTGGGGCCGCATGCGTCGCGAAGTAATGGCCGATGTGCGCCAGTTGCAGGCCATGCTGGAAAACCACGCCAAGGAAGGTCTGCCCGCCGCCGACATTCAGGTCATCCGGCGTGGCAAGGCGCTGGAATATTTCTCGCGCCACTACGGCAAGGTCTATGTGGACGAAGGCCGCACCATCTCCGTCCGCGACGCGCTGGTCGGTATCAACCAGCTCATCGACGAAGACGCCGACAAGGGCAAGGAACCGCCGCCGGTCAATGCCGAACCGATGTCACGACAGTTCCTGCGCACCTTCGGGGCTGCGACTGAAATGAAGCGCGACCAGTTGCAGAAGTTTCTGCGCGGCACCATCACCACGCCGGATGACTTTGTACAGCGTGGCTGGTGCATCGAAGAGAAGAAGGTGTTTACGCGCACCAATCCGCTCGATTTCGCCCGCGATTGGTCGGGTAAGCACAGGCGCAAGCTCACCTCTGATCTCGATCAGGCGATGGTGCTGATCGGTGCGTGCGTGGATGGCAGCGGCATCAATGCCTCGGACACGTTAACGAACGACAACTTCAAGCCGCACATAGCGCTCAAGCCGCTGCTGGAATGGCTGCAAAAGAACGGCTCGGATCAGACCACCCGCAACGCGGCGTCGCGCGCGGTGGCGATCTTCTCCACCTGGCAAGCCAGCCAGGCGCCCAAGCCGCAGCAGGTTTCGCTGTTCGATGACGATGGGGAGTACACTCAATGAGGCAGGTGCTCGATACGGTATGGCAACGGCGCGGCACCAGCTGGCTGTGGGATGAGGAGGCACGCAACACGGTGTGCGCGGCGGGCGAGGTTTGGAGCCTGCGGCAGTTTTTGCAGGCCGCCGCCCCCGGTGCGCAGGGCTGGCCGGATGATCTGCCCAGCAACGGCGGGCAGACGTTGGTGGTGGCCGGGCTGGAAGGCAGCCTGGACCTGCTGGCACCCGATCAAGGCGAAATCTGGCTGGGCGACACGATCAAACGCGCCATCCTGTCATTTCAGGATGAATACGCAGGCGAAGCCGCCTTGATTTTCTGGCTGCCGCAGGGCCAAGGCCGTTTGCGCGTGCAGGCTTCCACCGACGCAGTGAACTGGCTGTGTGAAGCGCCACATCGGGGGCAACAGCTCGACTTTGGCCGCCTTCTGTGGGGTGAGGCCAACGAGTACCCGCAGGAAATTTTGCTGCGCGAGGGCGCGAAAGCGGCTGGCCTGTTTCACCTGCGGATTACTTGAGGCCAGCGCGTGCAAGCAGACGATTTTGCGAGTTTGTTCCAACCCGGCGAGCGCATCAACCACACCGAATTCGGCCCGGGCGTGGTGCTCGAACCGGCGCACGAAGGCTATCTGCGCGCGTTCTTCGGCGTGGGCGAGCGCCGCGTGCCGGTCAGTTCGGTACGCCGCGAGCGCACCCGTACCGAGCGCATTCTGCAATCGGTGGCAGGCGGCTCAGACCGCGCACGAAAGGCATGGCTGTCTTACGAGGCGCATGCACTGCCGGTGATGGAAAGCGCCTCGGCACTCACCTCGGCGCGCATTGACCTGCTGCCGCACCAGGTGGTGCTGACGCACCGCATTGCGACTGCATCACCACGGCGTTACCTGATCGCCGACGAGGTGGGCTTGGGCAAAACCATCGAGGCCGCGCTGATTCTGCGTGAACTGGCCAGCCGGGGCGAGTTGACCCGGGCGCTGATGGTGGTGCCCGCAGGCTTGGTGAACAACTGGCACCGCGAATTGAACGAGGTGTTCAACCTCGATTTCGAGGTGTTTGGCTCCGAAGGCGATGTCACCGACCGCAAGACCAATGCCTTCGCCAAACACGACCGGCTGATTGCCAGCATCGACACCTTGAAGCGCCCTGCCCGTATCAAGCGCCTGCTGGATGCGCCACGCTGGGATCTGGTGGTGTTTGACGAAGCGCATCACCTGACTGCCCACCGCACGGGCGGCAAGGTGCGCAAGACGGAAAACTACAAGCTGGCCGAAGCGCTGAAGGATCACGCGCGGGATCTCTTGCTTCTGTCTGCTACGCCGCACCAAGGCAATCACTTCCAGTTCTGGATGCTGGCGCAGCTTTTGAACCCCACGCTGTTTGGCAGTCCCGAGGACATGCTGGAAAATCGCCATCGCCTGAACACGGTGATGTTCCGCCGTACCAAGGCCGATGCCTGCCAACCGGATGGCTCACCGCTGTTTGCACGGCGCTGGGTGCATACCGAATCCTTCCTGATGAATCAGGAGGAACGGCTGTTTTACGAGAAGCTGCGCGAATACCTTGAAGATGGGTTCGATCTGGCCCGCCGCCAGGGCAACCAAGGGCGCGCACTGGGCTTCTTGATGGCGATCTTCCAGAAGATCGCGGCATCGAGCTTTGCCGCCGTGCGCCGCACGCTCAAGCGCCGCTTGTTGATGCTGACGCTGCACGAGGCGCTGCTGCGTGACAAGGAACTGGACATCGAAGGCCGCGAGCGGCTGACGGAAGAAGCACGCGAGCTGATTCACGAGGAATTTGGCTTGCCGCGCGACAGCGTTGGGCGCAGCGAGGTGGATCGCGTGTTGGCGGACCTAAAGTACCGGCTGGTGAAGAAGCTGGATGAAGAGGCGCTGGAAATGGCCTCCGACCCCTATGGCAGCGAGTATTCGGCTACGCACGCCGAGGAGGCAGCGTCTGCTGTGGTGGATTTGCATCTGCCCGAGGAGCGCCTGCGCATTGGTGAATTGCTGCGCATCTTCCCGCAGCAGCGCGAGACCAAGGCACAAAAGCTGCTCGATGGTTTGGGGCATCTGTGGCGGCAGAACGCCAATGAAAAGATCGTGATCTTCGCCACCTACCTCGGCACGGTCGATCTGATTGCCCGCGAAATTGAACAGGCTTATCCCGGCCAGGGCGTGGTGGTGCTGCGTGGCGGCGATCACGGTGCCAAGCTGGCAGCAGAGCGGAAGTTCCGCCTGAAAGACGGGCCACGTGTGCTGGTGTGTACAGCGGCTGGCCGCGAGGGCTTGAATCTGCAATTTGCGCGCATTCTGTTCAATTTCGACCTGCCGTGGAACCCGATGGACATGGAACAGCGCATCGGGCGCATTCACCGCTATGGACAGAACCACACGGCGCAGGTCTACAACCTCGTGCTGTCGGACACCATCGAGGGGCGCATCTTCCTGCTGCTGGACGAGAAGTTGACTGAAATTGCACGCACGGTCGGCAAAGTCGATGACCAGGGCAATGTGGCCGAAGACCTTCGGGCGCAGATTCTGGGACAGCTTTCCGAACGGTTGAACTACGACCGCCTGTACCAGGAGGCGCTGTCTGACCCTGAACTGAAACGCACACAGGTGGAGCTGGAAGCGGCACTGTCCAATTCCCGCGAGGCACGGCAGGTGGTGTTCGACCTGTTTCAAGACCTTGACGGTTTCAGCCTCGATGACTACCAGCCCTTCTCGGATGTGTCCTCCAGCCTGGATCGGCTGGTGCGTTTTCTGTCGGCGGCCGTGGCAGACCGCCAGCAGAAGCTGCTGAAGGTGGACGAAGAAACCTACGACCTTGTGACAGTGGATGGCACGCGCCGTGCACGGTTCACACTGAACCGCGATACCGCCACCAGCAGGGACGATCTGGAACTGATTGGATTGGATCACCCCTTGGTACAGGAAGAGCTGGGCCGCTGGCGCAGCGTGACGCCCGAAGACATCGGCTTTGCGGTGGCTGGGGATGTTGACGAGCCGGTGCTGCTGTCCTTGTGGATGGTGGAGGCATCTGCCGGCAACGGTGAGCGCCGTGTGGTGGTGCAGCCCATCGCAGTCAAGCAGGACGGGACACGGGTGCCGACTATTGAGCGGCAATGCGAACGGTATCTGCAAGCATCGGCGATCTCGCCGAGTTTTACACCGGAGCAGCGGCTGGCGTTGTTTGCCCACACCGTGGAGCCAACGTTGCAACGTGAGTTGAAACACAAGGGCGCGGCCAATGGAGATGGCAGCTATTCGGCCGAGCTGATTGGATACGTTGAGGTACTGAAAACGCCCGATTGAAGCAGAAGGGCCACGCTGAATCCGAGGGCGAGAGAATTTTTCAAATAGTGAGGTTGCGCTGTTTTCCAATCTCCCATGACACGCCGCCGCCACGTACCGTCGCGGCGAGCTGCTGGCCCAGCCGCTGCTCGATCACGGGTTTCCACGGCACGAGGCTGAAGCCCATGCCGTCATTGAGCATCGCATAGCGCCCGCTGGCGAGCATGACAGAGCGCCGATAGATGCCGGCTACGCGCTGGCCATCAGCCACCGGGCGATGCGCCAGGCCGGTTTCGGTAGCAATGTCCTTGGCCGCCTGCGCCAGTTCCCGATTGCGCAGCGTGCCCAGCAGATTGCGCGCCAGGATCACGCGCTGCCCTCGCCGCTCGGCCAACCCCTGCTCGGACAGGAAGTCGGCACGCTGCTGCATCGCCTGCTTGGCCTCGCCACCAAAGCCCAGGTCGCCCAAGCCCGAGCCGCCGCCGATCAACTGCTGGTCGAGCCAGGTGGCGCCGATGACACGGGCCTGCCGCTCGATGGGCAGATGCGATTTCAGCTCCACGGCCACGCCGCCCAGGCGCTGCGCATCGTAGCGGCGACCCTGTTCTGGCAGGTCGCCAGGCACCTTCCATAGCCCCTCGGCCACACGCTCCACGATGCCGGCGCGGCGCAGGGCTTCCAGCCGGCGAACGTGGGCTGCCACGACCTCCTGCGGATCACGGCCCGGTACGGCCTGACCCTGCGCGACGGCCAGGTGATGGTCGGTGCGGTATAGGCCACCGCTTGCCAGCGCGGCGATGTTGCGATCGGCCGCACGCACGTCGGCCGCCCCCTTCACTTCCACCACGGCGCCGGCCGGATAGTTCGCCGGCTCGTCGCGGGCGTTGAGCGCGACGTAATGGGCCTTGCCGTCCACACCGTCGATGACCAGATAGCCCCGGTCGCGCAGCTCGTCGGCCAGCCCTTTCGCGGCTACGCGCCCGAGAATGGTTCGGCCATCGTCTCCCGGCTCGAACACCGCCAGCTCGCGCAGCTCGCCGCGCATGGCCCGTTGCATGGTGCGAATGATGTCACCACGCTCGCCGAGGGCGCGCAAGGTTTTCTCCGCATCGGCATGGACAGCCCAAGTGCCCGGCTGCGTCTCGTCGGCCAGGCCCAGGCACTGCAAGTGTTGCAGGCGGCCGATCAGCAGCAGGCGCTGGCGTTGCAGCCGGGGTTCGTTGAAGTGTTCGATCTGCACTCGGCCACCCTCGCCGACCTCGCGTTGCAGCGTGCGATCCAGGCTCGTCCATCGCTCCTGATTCACCTCGCGTGTCAAGGTCTGCTGGATCTCCAGCTCGGTGCGCGGCCCCAACCATTCGGTCGCCAGTTCGGCGGCCCGATGGCGGAAGCCGTGGGCGATGTAGTCGCCCGCGATGATGAGGTCTTTGCCGGTATCGTCGCGCCCACGCACGATCAGGTGGGTGTGCGGGTTGTCGGTATTCCAGTGATCGACTGCCACCCAATCCAGCCGCGTGCCCAGGTCGGCTTCCATGCGGTTCACCAGATGCCGGGTGTAGGTGCGCAGGTCGTCCAGCTCGGCGCCGTCTTCCGGGGAGACGATGAAGCGGAAATGGTGCCGGTCGTCGGCGGCCCGCTCCTTGAAGGCGTCAAGGTCGGCTTCGTCGGTCTGCGGCCCGTAGGCCCGGCCCGGTTCACCATCGCGGCCCGCGCCGTCGCGCTCGATGTAGCGCAGGTGTTTCGCCAGCGATTGGGGGCTGGCGTTGCGCTGATTGACCAGCAGCGTCTTGATGGTCACGCGCCGCGACATGGGCGTCAGCTTCGCGCCGGCGAAGCGCGCCGCCGTATGGCCGCGCCCCAGGCGCGAGCCGGGCCGCTGGCCGGAGCCCTTGCCACTGCCGCCAGGACGGCGCACTGAAGACTTGCCGCCGCTGGCCTTGCCCGCCTGCTTGAGCACCTTGGAGACGAAGCCCTGGCCCTGGCCCTTGCCTCGGTTCTTTGGGGCGCTCGGACGCACCCGGAAATCGTCGTCGCGGCGGTCGGTCATGGCCGCTCTCCCTGCAAGCTATGGCGTGTCCGGGCGTGCGAAGCACGCGGACATGCCTGCATCGGCGCGGGCCCCGCGCCCCACGCGGCACGGCGGCGAAGCCGATGCGTGCCGCGCCACCCCCACGTGCAGACTGGCTTTCGACGCGGCCCGGTGCCGCGTCCTTTTGTCTTGCCTTCCGCCTTTGCCCCTCGCTGGCGCTCCGGGCAGCGGCGGCCAGGCAGCGCTGTTGCGCGAGCAACCAGCGCGCCGGCGAACACGGCGATGGCCGTAGGCCAGCCGTGTTCGTGGCAAGACGCCTGCACGTTGGACGGCTGCGCCGGAGGCAGCGCGAAGTGCGGTGCCCAATGCGAAGTATTGGCACCCGCACTGCACGCGCGACGACACGGCGACGGCCAGCAGAACGACACGCCCTATGGCACGATGAACTGCACGGCAACGTGCAGCGAGTCGGCGGCCATCATGGGCGGGACTCCAGCCAGACCGGATGCGCGACGCCGATCACGACGGATGCGCTGACCGGCCCGAAATACCTGCTATCGAACGACGCCGGATTGGTCACACTGAGCAGGAACAGTTCGCCGGGTTCGAGGTGACGGCATTGCTGCCAGGATAGCAGCGGCCGGCCCCAGCGGTCGGCGGGCAGCACGGCGGCCGAAGGCACGCCGTCGATGCGGACGATGCGGCCAGTGATGCACACCTCCTGCGGCGCAACGGCGCCCACGCGCTTGAGCAGCGGCACGCTCGCCGGCAGGTAGCCGCGCTGCGCGGCCAGCGCGGCGGCGTCTGGCGGCAGCGCGGTCAGGACGATGCTGCCCACGGACAAGGAACGTGGCTGCGAGCCGGTGCCGTGGCCCAGCGGATCGACGCTATACCAGCCGACCGCCACGCTATCGGACGGGTTGTAGATCAGGCGCGGCAGCGGATGCACGAAGGACGCCCAGGCCAGCGCAGCGAGGCCGCAGGTGGATATGCCCGCCAGCACGAGGCGAGCGCGCAGGCGCGAACGAGGACGTGGCGGAATGCCCGCTGCACCGGCAATGGCGGATGGAAGCGTCATGGCAGTGCCCTCCCTATGAGCCAGGCGGCGTGCCGCTCTGCGGTGTATTCGGGCAGTGGCAGGCGCGCAGCGAGCCGGTTGGCGAGCGTGCGCCAGTACGCGGGCGAGACAGCGACGAGCGCGATGCCCAGCGCCTCGATGGCGTCGATGCGTTCCAGCACGGCACGGACCTGGTTCTCGCCCTCGGCGTGCAGCAGCAGGCGCGCACCCGGCTGCACGCCAGGAATGCGCTGCGCCGCATCGAGCGGCGTGCAAGCCTGCATCATCATGAGCTGCCAGCGCACGGTGCCGTAGTCGTTGGCCTGCCAGCGGACACGGCACAGAACCGCGTTCGGCAGGAATACGGCGCAGCGCCGCCAGCGGTCGAGCCGGATGATGCGCGCCGGCTCGCCGAAGCGCAGATAGAGCTTGAAGCGTGGCTCGATGTAGGCCAGCGCCACGCGCGTCAGCGGTGCGCTGGCAGGCTGGCCAGCAAGCGCGGCCGGTGATGGTAGCGGCGCAGCCGTGACCGCGACAGCGGCAGACGAAGCGAATGCAATCATGGGGTGTTCTCCCTGCGGTGTTCTGGAAACTCGCGCTCCAGCAGACCGCGCAGCAGGTCGGCCACAGTCACGCCTTGCGTAAAGGCAGATACCTTGATGCGCGCCCGCATCGCGGGCGTGATGTCGAGGGTCAGGCGAGCCGTGTAGAGGTCGCCCCTGCTCAGCGCATCGGCATCGCCTTGGCGAATCCAAGCCTCGGCGTGTGGATTCGCGGGCGGACGCGCGCCGATGCCGACGCGCTTGGCCGTGCGTTTGCCGTTCGGTGGCGGCTTCGCGTTCATGGCGTCCACCGCAGCAGTTCGTCCACCAGCGCAGTGATTTCGCGCGCGGCGGCGCTGTCCGGCGCTGTCTCGCGTGCAAGCCGACCAGCGGCCACGCTGTCGGCGAACACGATGCGTTGATGCACTTCCGCGCGCAGCGCAGGAAGCGGCTGGTCAGCGAGCGCCTGGCGTGCTTCACGCCCGATCACGGTGGTACTGACGCGCCGGTTGATGACGAAGGCCGCGCGCAATGCAGGCCGAAACACCTGCGCCTCGCGGATCAGCGCCACCATCTCGGCGCTGGCCCACAGGTCGTAGGGGCTGGGCTGCACGGGGATCAGCACGCGCTCGGCCGCCAGCAGCGCGGAGCGCGCCAGCGCCGCGATGCGCGGCGGGCCGTCGATGACGACGTGATCGGCGCGACGGGCCAGTTCTGGCGCTTCCTGGTGCAGCGTTTCGCGTGCGAGGCCCACGGCGCTGAACAGCCGTGGCAAGCCTTGCTGGCTTCTGCGCTGCGTCCAATCCAGCGATGAACCCTGCGGATCGGCGTCCAGCAGCACGACGTGCTGGCCGCGCATCGCCAGCTCGCCAGCGATGTGCGTGGCGAGCGTGGTCTTGCCCACGCCGCCTTTCTGATTGAGCAGAGCAACGATCATGGCGCGGCCCTTCGTGTTGGAAAGCCGGACTTTTGTTGCTGCGCTTGTGGCCGCGTGGCGGTTGTCCACCGCAGCGGCGCTTCCCTACTAAAAGTTAGAGAAATTGAGTTAGGGAAGTTAGAGGATGCGCAAAGCCAATGCTGGCGCGGGTTTGCGGCCGATTGGCACGCCTGATAGCACGATAGTCCCACGCCCGATAGCACGATACCCGGCACGCCTGATAGCACGACACCATTCACAGGCTTTCCCGAAGTTATCCCCGTGCCGTATGCGGCACGGGCCGGAACGTCAACAGTTCCGTTCCGTCGTCCGGCATCCGCTCGATGCCCAGGACGTAGCCGGGCAGCGACTGTCGCGCGACGAGCGCGCGCAGGTCGCAGGCGAAGTCGTAGGGCTTGGCGGTACTGCCCGATTTCTGGTGCAAGTAACGGAAGTCGAACTGCCAGCCGTATGCCTGCTTGCCGCCGTGCTTGCGCACTAGGCGGTACAGCCAGCGCTCGATGCCGCCGGTCAGACGGAAGTACGCCGGGTCGATGGTCAGCACCAGGGCGGCGTCGAGCACGCCGGCATAGAACCAGTCCGGCAGGATCAGCTCGATGCCCAGCGGCGTGCCATTGGCATCGGCCAGTTCCTTCCATTCGTTGATCCACGAGAAGCGGTGCAGGCGCCGCCCGGTCGTCTCGC
>NZ_JASJSQ010000073.1:0-25504 GCF_030236855.1 Stenotrophomonas maltophilia group sp. Smal13 | reverse complement strand
GCCATCCATGGCGCTCACGCCCCCGCAACCGGACCCACCCCGCCTTCGACAGATTCCCGCGCCCGACGGTAGGTGTCGACCTTGGTCGACACATCCACGCCATGCGTGGATGACGTGGAAACGATCGGAGAACGCTTTTGTAGAGTCGAGCCATGCTCGACTGGCTGCAAGGGGTCAGAGCCCTTTCCTGCGGAAAGGGATCCGACCCCACCGCAGTGCTTACGATTTCTTGATGGCGTGGCCGCCGAATTCATTGCGCATCGCCGACAACAGGCGGTCGGTGAACGAATTCGATTCGCGCGAGCGCAGGCGTTCCAGCAGCGACAGGGTGATCACCGGTGCCGGCACATCGAGCGCGATCGCTTCGGCCACGGTCCAGCGGCCTTCGCCGGAATCCTCCACGTACGGGGCGATGCCATCCAGCGACGGATTGCGCTTGAGGGCTTCAGTGCTCAGGTCCAGCAGCCACGAACGCACCACGCTGCCGTGGCGCCAGACTTCGGCGACCTGGGCCAGGTCCAGTTCCATTTCCTGCTTGCGCTCCATCAGCGCGAAGCCTTCGGCGTAGGCCTGCATCATTCCGTACTCGATGCCGTTGTGGACCATCTTGGTGAAGTGGCCAGCGCCGGACGGGCCGACACGACCCCAGCCACGATCTTCGGCCGGTGCCAGCGTGCGCAGCAGCGGTGCGATCTGCTCCACCACCGACGCTTCGCCACCGACCATCAGGCTGTAGCCCTCCTGCAGGCCCCACACGCCTCCACTGGTGCCGCAGTCGACGTAGCCCAGATCGTCTTCGGCCAGTGCCTTGGCGCGGCGGATCGAATCCTGGTAGTTGGAGTTGCCGCCATCGATGACGATGTCACCCTCGGCCAGGTGCGGAGTCAACTGGCCCAGGGTCTGGTCGACGGTTTCGCCGGCCGGCACCATCAGCCACACCACGCGCGGTACCGGCAGCGCGGCAACCGCGGCGGCCAGCGAATCAACCACTTCCAGGCCGGCCTCGGCAGCGCGCTGGCGGGCACCCTCGCCCGGGTCGTAGCCAACCACGCGGTGGCCGCCGCGATGCAGGCGCTGGGCCATGTTGGCGCCCATGCGGCCGAGGCCGATCATTGCAATGTCCATTGTTTCACCTTCAGTTGGGGTCTAGGGTCAGGCTGCCTGGCCTGCCGGTAGCCGCGCACTGGCGCAGCTGCGCCTCGCGCCAACGCCGGTAGAGCGTGGTATGCAGATTGTGCACCGCCAGGTCGATCGAAAACGGCGTTCGCGGGTTGCGATCGAGCAGGCGGGCGATGTGGTAGCCGATGGGACGTATACCGCGTGGATGCACATAGATCACGAACTGCTGGTAGAACGGATCGTCCAGCAGCTGGTCCATGCGTGCCAGCGTGTCGTGGTAGCGCGGTTCCAGCCGTGCACGAAGGTTGGGATCACGCTCGAACAACAGGCGCTCGAAGTAGCGCTGGCCGATGCGCGGGATGCCCTGCGCGAGTTTCCAGAGTTCGGCATTGCGCTGGTCGTACCAGGCCAGGCCGCCATGCGCAGCCAGTGCCTGCGCGGCGCCCTCGCCCACCTCGACCACGACGAAGTTCTCGGCCTGGTTGCTCAGGTCGTCCAGCGTGCCCTTGTCGTACACGTGCTCGATGAAGCCGGGCACGCCAACGAAGGCCTGCCGTCCCATCGCCGAGGTGCGCACCGCCTTGCCATCAGCGAAGAAATCACCCGCGTGGGCACCGAGCAGGATGCTGTCGGTCTCGTGCAGGGCGAGGAAGGTGCCGATCGACAGTTCATCCGCTGCGAACTCCGTATCGAACGCGGCATCACCATAAAGCTCTCGTTGCGTGGCCAGCTGCGCGACCTGGCGGCCGACCCCGCATTCGGCACGCACGGCACCGCTGTAGAACGCCTCCAGTGCATGACTGTTACCCGCGCTCGGCACGAAGCCACGACCGAAACTGCGTGTGCGCTGCCAGCCTTGCGCGCGTGGGCCCTGCAGGCCGAAGCCGATCCAGCCCAGCTGCGGGCCGGAGAAGCGGAAGGTGGGGTTGCCCTGCAGTGCAGAAGCCGCACGTTGCGTGGCCGCGCCCAGTTCGAAGGCATAGGCGCAGACCGTGGCTGGATCGTCCAGCAACTGTTGCAGCAACGCCTGGCGTGCTGCAGCGGACATTCCGGCCGGCCACCCCACGCGCAGATCGCCTGCCGCCTGTGCTTCAGCCAGCGAGGCACGTGTACACACCGGGCCGCCGTGCACCTGTGGTGCACCGGCCGCGACCTCGTCAAAGCGCCATCCCAGCCGCTGCAGCAGGCCCTGCGTGCAGTCCGGCGTTGCGGACGCAATGCCCAGCGCGGGCATCAGCAGGAGTGCCACGCCCATCAACGTGCCGCGCACGATCACCCTTGATCCGTGCTGCGGGCCGGTGCGGGCTCGGACGATGCAGGCTCGGGCGGCGCGAGCGCAGGCGGTGCGGGTTTGCCAGCATCCGCCGGCAGGTACTGTTGCAGGCGCTGGAAGAAGCGCTGATAGAACCCGGCATCGGTGACGGTGCTGCTGGCCACTTTCACCAGCGAATCGTCATTGCTGCCGAACGGCAGCGACACCGAGCCCAATGCACCCACGCCCACGCTGGCCGACGTCGGGCTCTTCTTCAGCGCATAGCGGTCCTGCACCGCGCTGACGAATACCAGCGTCTGGCTGCCACGCGGGGCACACGAGATGCGCAGCACCAGCTGCTCGTGATCATCCTCGCGTGGCTGGAAGTTCTTGTTGCCTTCCACCTGCGCTTCGTCGGAGCGGGCGATGGCGTAGCCCTGGCTGAGCAGGGTGCGCCGCGCGGCCTCGCAGGCGTCACCGGGGCGGCCATCGACGGTACGCGAGAAGGTGTCGCCGGAATCAAAGGATTCGCGCAGCAACGTACTGTCGGCGGCGCGGCCACCACAGGCCGACAGGATCAGGGCGCTGGCGAGCGCCACGGCAGCACTGGAAAGACGGGAGGCCCGCATGGGTACTCCTGCGAGGACGGTACCGCCAAGGGTAGCCCTGCGGCCGTGTGCGGCAGGTTGAAACCGGCGTGACCGAGCCACCCCGTTGCTGCCGGTTCATGCACAGAAAAGGGGACGGAGGGGATTAAGTCGTTTGTGGCACTTCGCTCGCCGGGCATGGCCCGGCACTACCGTGAACGAGGTCCCCAGACAGAAAGGGGCCGGCAATGCCGGCCCCTCGGGTATCACATGCCGTCGCCGGCTCAGTCCGCCCAGCGACCAGCGCCGGTCGACTGCGGCAGCACCTGCGCCGACAGCGGGCGATCATTGGCCAGCAGGTTCACCGCATCGGCCAGGATCGAGGCCGACTCGCGCAGCAGCGGGTCCGGACGCTTCTCGGCAGCCTTCTCGCGGGCGGCATCCTTGACGATGTCGCGCTCGTTGCCAGTCAGGCCGTCGTCGTTGCTGTCATCGGCCAGCGGGTCCAGGGCCAGGCCCAGCTCCTTGCGCATCGCCTGGCGCTCCTTGCGCTGGGTATCCTGGCGCTCACGCTCGGCGCGGCGGGTGGCCTCGTTGAGCGAGATGTACTTCTTCGCGGCCTCGGTGCGGAACTGCTGCACGTCCTCGTTCCACCACTGGAATTCCTTGTCGGCGGCGATGCGCGCGTCATGGCGGGTTTCCAGCTTCGGCAGCAGCGGCGCGAAGTTGCCGTACTGGGTGTGCGGCACGGCAGCGATGCGGGTCCACGGCAGCGCGTTGTCGTAGGTGCTCTCGCCGAACTCGGTGGCATCGACGCTGGCCGGGAACGCCAGGTCCGGCACCACACCCTTGTGCTGGGTGCTGCTGCCGCTGATGCGGAAGAACTGGGCGATGGTCAGCTTCACCTGGCCGAAGCGCTGGGTCTCGCCACTCGGCCAACGGTCCAGGTCGACGATGTTCTGCACGGTGCCCTTGCCGAAGCTGGTCTCACCGATCACCAGGCCACGGCCGTAATCCTGGATGGCACCGGCAAAGATTTCCGAAGCCGAGGCCGAACCGCGGTTGATCAGCACTGCCAGCGGGCCATCCCATGCCACGCCCTGGTTGCGGTCGCTGTTGACGGTGACGCGGCCACCGGACTCGCGCACCTGCACCACCGGGCCCTGCTCGATGAACAGACCGGTCAGTTCAATGGCTTCATCCAGCGAACCACCACCGTTGTTGCGCAGGTCCAGCACCACGCCGTCCAGCTTGTCGTTCTTGAAGCCGGCCAGCAGCTTGGCCACGTCGCGGGTGGCCGAGGCGTAGTCGGCCGCGTTGCGGCGGCGGCCTTCGAAGTCCTGGTAGAAGGTCGGCAGCTTGATCACGCCGACCTTGCGCGCCGGCTCGCCATTGGCGGCCGGAATGGTCATGGTCTCGCCCTTGGCGGCCTGTTCGGCCAGGCGCACCTTCTGGCGGGTCAGCACCAGGGTGTGGTGCTTGCCGTCGGCGCCCTCAGCAGCCGGGATGAACTCCAGCTTGACCTGGGTATCCTTGGCGCCGCGGATCTTGGCCACGACGTCGTCGATGCGCCAGCCGATCACGTCCTCGACCAGGCCGGACTTGCCCTGGCCGACGCCGACGATACGGTCACCCGGCTTCAGCGTGCCATCCACTGCGGCCGGGCCACCGGCGATGATCTCGCGGATCACCACCACGTCGTCCTGGCGCTGCAGCTGCGCACCAATGCCTTCCAGCGACAGCGACATCGCCTGGTTGAAGTTCTCGGCGGTGCGCGGCGTGAAGTAATCCGTGTGCGGGTCAACGGCGCTGGTGTACGAGTTCATGAAGAACTGGAAGACGTCTTCGCCCTTCAGTTCATTGACCGACTTCTCCAGCGTCGCGTAGCGCTTGTCCAGCGTCTTGCGGATGTCGTCCGGCTTCTTGCCGGCCAGCTTCAGGCGCAGCCAGTCGTTCTTGACCGACTTGCGCCACAGCTCATCCAGCTCTGCACTGCTGGCCGCCCACGGCACCTTCTTGCGGTCGTATTCGAAGCGCTCGTCGGTGGTGAAGTCCGGCTCCTGCTTGAGCAGCTTGCGCGCATAGGCCACGCGTTCGCCGACGCGCTGCTTGTAGACCGCGAACACCTGGAACGCCGGCTCCAGCTCGCCGCCACGGATGGCCGAGGAAATGTTGGCTTCGAACGGCGCGAAGCGCGCCACGTCGGCCTGGGTGAAGTACTGCTTGCCGCCGTCCAGCGTCTCCAGGTAGCGCTTGAACACGTCCTTGGAGGTGGCCTCGTCCAGCGCACGCGGGCGGTACGCGTAGCGGCTGTCGGACAGCAGGCCGTACACCAGCTTGGAGGTGGTCACCTGATCGGCGGTTGCCGCAGCGGGCAATGCCGGCGAATCGGCCTTGGCCGCCAGCGCCAGCGGCGCGACCAGCGCCAGGGCCATCAGGAATGCGGGGGCTTTGAATTTCATTGACGTGCTCGAAGGCGCCTTGCCAAGGGGGAGACTGCGGGGTGTTAAGACACCACGACAGTGCCGAAAGTTGCCGGGTTTGTCACCCGGCCGCGCTCGGTGGAAAACCAGCCTAGCCGGGCCGGTGTAGCAAATTGTGAATGGCTGAAGAGCGGCGCACCCAGCGGCGCCGTCTGTCCGGTTGCAGAGGGCATGGGGTTGCAAGCCCCCTGAGTCAGGGGGCGGCCGCGAAGCGGCGGGGGTGTGGGTGGTGGTAAGCCGGGGCCCACGGTGTGCGCAGCGCAGCGTGGGAAGCGGTAGCGCGCATCGCGCAACCGCTTACCGGACGCCGGCGCCCTTGGCCTGCACGTCGGCGTGGTACGACGAGCGCACCATCGGGCCGGAGGCCACGTGGCTGAAGCCCAGCTCGTAGCCGTAGTCTTCCAGCGCCTTGTAGTCCTCGGGGGTCCAGTACTTCAGCACCGGGTGGTGATGCGCGGTCGGCTGCAGGTACTGGCCGATGGTGATCATGTCCACGTCGTGCGCGCGCAGGTCACGCATGGTGGCCTTGATCTGTTCGAACTCTTCGCCCAGGCCCAGCATGATGCCGCTCTTGGTCGGCACGTCCGGGTGCTGCGCCTTGAAGTTCTTCAGCAGGTTCAGCGACCACTGGTAGTCCGCACCCGGGCGCACGTTGCGGTACAGGTCCGGCACGGTTTCGATGTTGTGGTTGAACACGTCCGGCGGGTTCTGCGCCAGGATCTCCAGCGCGCGCTCCATGCGGCCCTTGCCGCGGAAGTCCGGGGTCAGCACTTCGATGCGGGTGCCCGGCGACTTCGCGCGGATGGCACTGATGCAGTCGACGAAGTGCTGGGCACCGCCGTCGCGCAGGTCATCGCGGTCGACGCTGGTCACCACCACATACTTCAGCCCCATGTCGGCCACGGTCTGGCCGAGGCTGGCCGGTTCGTTGGCATCCGGCGGCTTCGGGCGGCCGTGGGCGACGTCGCAGAACGAGCAGCGGCGGGTGCAGACCTCGCCGAGGATCATGAACGTTGCCGTGCCGTGGCCGAAGCACTCGTGGATGTTCGGGCAGCTGGCTTCCTCGCACACCGTCACCAGGCGGTTCTCGCGCAGCTTGGCCTTCAGGTTCTGCACCGCATTGCCCGAGGGAATGCGCACGCGGATCCAGGACGGCTTGCGCAGCACCGGCGCGTCGGCGAACTGCACCGGCGAGCGGTTGATCTTGTCACCGCCCAGCTGCTTGACCCCGGCCTGCAACGGCGCGGCGGACGGAGAGTCGCCCTGCACGATCTGCAGGGGAATGGAACGGGCGGTGGTTTCAGTCATGGCAGTTCCGGGGGGCGGTCAGGCGGCCGCAGAAAGATCAGGCAGTTCGGGCGTGGGCTGCAGCAGCAGGCCGAACTGGCGGGCCAGGTGGTCCAGCAGCACCGGCTTGACGGCCTCCATCCCGGAGGGCCCGCCCAAGTCTACTACCGAGGTCACCTGCAACCCCTGATAGCCACAGGGGTTGATACGGTGGAAAGGTTCCAGGTCCATGGCCACGTTGAAGGCCAGGCCATGGAAGGTACAGCCGCGGCGCACGCGGATGCCGAGCGCGGCGATCTTGGCGCCACCGACATAGACGCCCGGGGCGCCCTCGCGGCGTTCGGCGCCGATGTTCCACTCGGCCAGGGTATCGATGATGGCCTGCTCGATGCGGCACACGTAGTCGCGCACACCGATGCCCAGCCGTGGCAGGCGCAGCAGCGGATAGACCACCAGCTGGCCGGGGCCGTGATAGGTCACCTGGCCGCCGCGGTCCACGTGCAGCACCGGGATCTCGCCCGGCGCCAGCACATGCTCGTCCTTGCCGGCCTGGCCCAGGGTGAATACCGGGTCGTGCTCGACCACCCACAGCTCATCGGCGTCGGCCTCGCTGCGCTGGTCGGTGAAGCGCTGCATGGCGCGCCACACCGGTTCATAGGCCTGGCGGCCGAGGTCGCGGACCAGCGCCGGGCGCGGCGCGCGGTCTTCCGGGGCGGCTTCGGCCGGGCAGCTGTCGGCTACAGCGTCCACTTCACTTCCGGGTGGTCGCGCAGTGCCTGGTGCGCCAGGTCGTACTGTTCGCGGCTCTCGGCCTTGAACACGATGCGCACGGACACGTACTTGCCGTTGGAGGAATGCTTCCAGCTGATGCGTTCATTCACCACATCTATGCCGGCAGCCAGCAGCAGGCGGGGAAGCTCATGTTCCAGGCCGCGGTTGGCCGGGCCCATGGCACTGAGCTCGAACTGGCCGGGGAACTGGAAGCCGTGGTCGGGGTTGTCGGACTTGATTTCCATGCCCCCATTATCGGGCCGCAGGCCAACAAACCCAAGAGTATTCATCAACGTCAAACAGTGCACCGGTGAGTCGCTGCGTTGCAGCTGAACAGCCGTTCAGCATTGGCCGTTGCCCCTTGGGGCGCCGCAGGACAGTGCAGGATTGTCTTCACGAGACAATGTCGTTTTCGGAACAGACAAGTGATTCGAACGCGCTCGTTCCATCACGCCCGCACGAGTACCGTGTCGCGGCATATAACGACAGACAGAAAAAACCTCCACATGAGCCCCCCTTCCCAACGCCGCCTTGCAGCCCTCGGGCTGTCCGGCCTGCTGGCTGCTGCCCTCCCCCTCGCCGCCCAGGCGGCCGAACAATGTGGCCCGGACGCGATGCGCGACCACCCTCCGCAGGTCAATTTCCGCGTTGACAACGACCTGTTCGGCGGCCGCCACCAGGACCAGGGCTATACCAATGGTGCACTGTTGACCCTGGTCTCGCCCAATCTGGTCGATTACACCGACGACCCCTGCCTGCCACGCATGGCCCGCTGGGTGAACCAGTACCTGGAAGGGCTGCATCCGGGCAAGTTCGAACAGCAGAACATGATCTTCAGCATCGGCCAGGGCATCTTCACCCCGACCGATTTCAGCCGCAGGGACCTGATCGAGGACGACCGCCCTTACGCCGGCGTACTGATCGCAAACTTCGGTTTCAATGCGCGCAGCGGCGACCGCCTGCAGACCACCCAGCTGACGCTGGGCGTGGTTGGCCCGTGGGCACAGGGCAAGCAGGTGCAGAATGCCGTGCACGAAGTGCTGGGCGACGAGAAATTCAAGGGCTGGGACAACCAGCTGCACAACGAGCCCCTGTTCATGCTGACCCATGAGCGCATGCGCCGCTGGCCGGGCGATGCCAGCGTCAATGCCGACGGCTGGGGTTGGGACGCGATCAGCCACTACGGCGGATCAATCGGCAACCTGGAAACCAAGGCCAACCTTGGCGGTGAAGTGCGCTTCGGCTGGAAGCTGCCGGACGACTTCGGCAGCACGCCGTTGCGCCCGGCCGGTGAGAACACTGCGCCTACCCGCGGCGGCCGTCCCAATGGCTGGTCCTGGCACCTGTTCGCGACCTCGGACGCCGCCTGGGTGATCCGTGACATCACGCTGGATGGCAACACGTTCCGCAACAGCCACAGTGTGGACAAGCGCCATGTGGTGGCCTACGGCGGCTATGGCGTGGCGGTGATGTACGGACGCTGGAAGTTCGCTGCGGCGCGTTACCACAGCACGCGCGAGTTCAACGGCCAGCGCGAAGCGCCGGTGTTCGGCAGCTTCACCATCAGCCGCTCGCTGTAGGTAGGTGCCGACCGTTGGTCGGCACACCGGGGCCGGCATATCCGGATGGGTTCATGAGGAGCCGGCCAGCGGCCGGCACTACCCACATCCGGCAGGATTCATGCGCAAGCGGCATCCCGAAACAGAAAAGGCCGGCATTTGCCGGCCTTTTCCCTCACCACGCCGGGGCGTGGATCATTCCGATTCCCACCACATCCAGAAGCTGTCCCACAGGCGCTTGAAGAAGCCGGCCTGTTCGACGGCAGCCACCGCCACCAGCGGCGCTTCGGCCACCAGCTTGCCATCCAGCATCACCTTCACGGTGCCGATCTGCTGGCCGGCGGTGAACGGTGCTTCCAGGGTCTTGGGCACGTCGATGCTCGGCTTCAGGTCGTTGTAGCGGCCGCGCGGCACGCTCACCAGCATCGGCTGGGCCACGCCCAGCTGCACCTTGTCGGTGGTGCCCTTCCAGACCTTGTGCTCGGCCACGGCCTTGCCCGGCTCGTACAGGCGGTGGGTCTCGAAGAAGCGGAAACCCCAGTTCAGCAGGGCCAGGCTGTCATCGGCACGCTGCTTTTCCGACTGGCCTCCCAGCACCACGGCGATCAAGCGCTGGTCGCCGCGCTGGGCCGAGCTCATCAGGCAGTAGCCGGCTTCCGAGGTGTGGCCGGTCTTGATGCCGTCCACGCTGCCATCGCGCCACAACAGCAGGTTGCGGTTCGGCTGCTTGATGTTGCCGACCTGGAATTCCTTGATCTTGTTGTACGCGTAGGTTTCCGGGTAATCGCGCACCATCGCGCGGCCCAGCAGCGCCAGATCGTAGGCGGTGCTGTGGTGGCCCTGCGCAGTCAGGCCATGGGCGTTGACGAAGTGCGAATTCTTCATGCCGATCTTCGCGGCATAGCTGTTCATCAGCGATGCAAAGGCTTCCTCGCTGCCAGCCACATGTTCGGCCAGGGCGATCGCGGCGTCGTTGCCGGACTGGATCGCCATGCCCTTTTCCATGTCTTCCAGGCGCGCGGTCTGGTTGACCGGGAAGCCGCTGTAGCTGCCATCGGTACCCGCGCCACCTTCGCGCCAGGCGCGTTCGCTCATCATCACCTGGTCATCCGCACGGACCTTGCCGTTCTTGACCTCGGCGGCGATCACGTAGGACGTCATCACCTTGGTGATGCTGGCCGGAGCCAGCTGTTCGTTGATGTTTTCACCGGCCAGCACCTGGCCGGTGGCGTAATCCATCAGCACCCAGGCCTTGGACACGCTCGGCGCCGGCGCCGGCGGAGTGGCGACGGTGGCCGGGGCGGCAGCGGCGGCGGCAGGCGCCGGCGTGGCCGGAGTCGGCAGCGGCGTCTGGGCGGAAGCCAGGCCCACCACCAGGGTGGCGGCCAGGGCGGTGGCGGCGGAACGGAAATTCATTGGACAGCAGGCTCCAGGGGACGGCCGGGAATGGAGGGTGGAACGTAGCGGCCATTGTAAGGCCGGGGCAGCATGGGCCGGCAGCACCGGCCCGGGTGGATCAATCCTTGACGATCTGCGGCGAACCCAGCCCCAGACCGGCGATGCGGCCGACAAGTTCCGCGGCACTGGCATGGTCGCTGGCGGGAACGCGCAGGCGGAACAGGGTACGGCCACCGGCGGCGATGTCACTGATGGTGGCACCGACGATGCCGGCGGCGTTGAGCTGGCCCATCGCGCGGTTGGCGTTGTCACGGTTGGAGAAGCTGGCAACCTGCACCATGACTGCGCCCACCACCTGCTGCGACAGGCTGGGGGTAGCGGCGGCGGTGCGGACCGGTGCCTGCGCAGCGGCGCGCGGCGTGGTACTGGCAACGACCGCCGGAGCCGGCGCGTATGCGGTGCTGCGCACCGGCGGAGCACTCGGCGGCAGGCTGCTGACCGCCACATCCGGCACGGTGCTGGCCACGCCCTGGGTGGTGGCCGGCTGGCCACGCGCCGGCATGCCATCGGCCGGCAGCCCCTTGACCAGGCGATCGATGTCGCTGTCGGCGGCAGCACGCGCGGTCGGTGCCGGGCGCGCACTGGCTACAGCGCTGGCGGCGGCCGCTTCCGCAGCACGACGTTCGCGGCGCGACGGCTTCTGCGCCAGCAGGTTGCCCTCACCCGGCTGCAGCGCGCGCACTTCCACGTTGCCGGTGCCGCGCTGGGTGATGCCCAGGCGCACAGCGGCGGCATAGCTGAGATCGACCACGCGGCCATCATGGAACGGACCGCGATCGTTGACGCGCACGATCACCGACTCACCGTTGTCGAGGTTGGTCACGCGGGCGAAGCTGGGCAGCGGCAGCGTCTTGTGCGCAGCGGTGAACTGGTACATGTCGTAGACCTCGCGGTTGGAGGTCAGGCGGCCATGGAACTTGGCACCGTAGTACGACGCAGTGCCACGCTCGACATAGTTGCGGGTGTCGTCGAGCACTTTGTACGACTTGCCCAGCACCACGTACGGCGTCTTGTTGCCGATCGCCGAGCGTTCTTCCGCGGTCACTTCCGGCTCGGGGATGCAGGCCACGTTGGGAATGTAGTCCGGCGTGCTGTCACGCACGCCCGGCTTGTACAGGCCACCGGCGGTGTAGTTGCCGCGGGTGCTCAGGTCTTCCTTGGCCGCCGCGTAGGGCGATCCTTCCGGGCAGTGTGCCGGGCGCGAGCCACGACCCTGCACCAGGGTGCCGCCGGACTTGCCACCATGGCCGGCCGTGGCCGGCTTCTTCGGCGCGCTGCTGCAGGCAGCCAGTGCGAGGACGATCAAGCCTGGGACCAGCCATCTGATGTTCATGCCGGGGGCAGCTCCTGTCCGGCGATGGCCTGGGACAACTGGAACACGGCCATCGCGTACATCTTCGAGAGGTTGTAGCGGGTGATCGCGTAGTAGTTCTGGAAGCCCAGCCAGTACTGCTTGCCGGTGCTGCCTTCAAGCGTGATCGGCGTGGCGGTGGCGCCCGGCTGCACCGCTGCGCTGGGCTGGTAGCCACGCTTCGCCAGGTCGGCCAGCGACCAGGTCGGCATCCATTCGGTCGGATTGAATTCCTCGCGGCCCGGCGCCAACGTGGCCGGCACGGCCACCTGCCCGCCACGCACCCAGCCACCCTTCTTCACGAAGTAGTTGGCGATGGACGAGAACACGTCGTCGTAGCTGGTGAACAGGTCGCGACGGCCGTCGCCGTTACCGTCCACCGCGTAATCGAGGTAGCTGGACGGCATGAACTGGCCCATGCCCATCGCGCCGGCATAGCTGCCCTTGAGCGTGGTGATGTCCAGGTTCTCTTCGCGGCCCAGCTCGAACAGCTTGGCCAGCTCATCGCGGAAGAACAGCTCGCGGCGCACTTCGCGTTCCAGCTTGGCCGGGTCGCCGCTGCGCGGGTAGTAGAACGCCAGCGTGTACAGCGCATCGAGCACGCGATGGCTGCCGGCATTCTTGCCGTAGCTGGTTTCCACGCCGATGATCGCCACGATCACTTCGGCCGGCACACCGGTGCGCTGCTGGACGCGATCCAGTTCGGCGCGATGCTGGGCCAGGAACGCGCGGCCGCCATCGATGCGCGCCTTGCTGATGAACATCGGCCGGTATTCGTTCCACGGCTTGACCCGCTCGGCCGGGCGCGACATCGCGGCGATGATCGGCTGGCGCACCTGCGCCTGGTCGAGCACGCTGCTGATCTGCTCCGGCTTCAGGCCATAGCGCTTGGCGGTATCGGCAATGAAGCGGGCCCGTGCGACCTCGAACGGCACCGGGGTGAGATCGACCGGCGGCGCGGTGGCGGCAGCGGCTTCGGGCGCGGCCTCGGCCGGGCCATGGGCCTTGGCGGCGGGCTGGCGCGGCGTACTGCTGGCCTGGGGCGAAGACGGTGGGGACTTCGGCTGGGTCGCGCAGGCGACCAGGCCGAGGGTGAGCATGCAGGCCAGAGTGCGTCGAATCATCGTCGCAGGTTAGCAGGTCATGGATGAATTAAAACCCCTAACACCATGAATCACAACGATTTGCCTGCGAGCAGCGGGAAATGTGAAGACGTCATGATCACACTTCCCCATTCAGATAGAGGTTGCCGGTTGCGTCCCCATCCCCGCAGACGCAACCGGCGACCGGATCCGGTCGGTACCCGCGCGGCTGCCGCTCCCCAGTGGCAGTGCTCCGCGCTCCCTGTACCCGTTGGATCAGTACTGCTTCCCGCCCGACGCCCCCTCGCGCTGCAACGATTGACGGCGCGCCGTGCCGAACGGGCCGCCATTGTGCAGGCCGATTACGACAAGTCCATTGATCAGGATCAACGCGCTGTAAAAGTGTGAACCAGCTAACGCTTTTTCCGGACTTTGGTCAGTGGACGTGCTGCCGTGCATCGTTGTGAGAACGCTTCCACAACGGGCGTTGCGCAGAGTCAGGAAGTTTCCAGCCAACGGCGCAGCCCCTCGTGGGTGGGGTGTGTTGCGGAAAGCAGAAGCCGCCGCTGGGCCGGTCGGGTTGGGTACGCGGGGGACGCCGTGAATCCGTCCCTGGAGGCTTGGCAGCCGCTTGCTCTTGCGCGCAGTCCTGCACGCAAGAGCAAGCGGCGACCGAGCTTACATGGACGTACTTGCAGCGTCCCCTGCGCAGCCCATCTACCCGGCCCCACCCATGAACTGCTTTGCGCGACCACCCACGAGGGGCTGCGCCGTTGCCTGGAAACCCTATCCCCCGTGCACGGGCCGGTGCCCACGCACCGCCATCACCAACCCGATACCGGCCAGCAACGAGACCGCTGATGTCCCGCCATAACTGATCAACGGCATCGGAATGCCCACCACCGGCAGCAGGCCGGAAATCATTCCACCGTTCACCAATACGTAGACGAAGAACGCCAGCCCCAGGCTGCCGGCCAGCAACCGCGCATGGGTGTCGCGCGCGTGCACTGCGATCCACAGGCAACGCCCGACCACGAACAGGTACAGCGCGAACAGCGTCGCCACACCGATCCAGCCGAACTCCTCGGCCAGCACCGAAAACGCGAAGTCGGTGGTGTACTCGGGCAGGAAATCCAGCGTGGCCTGGGTGCCCTGCCCCCAGCCACGTCCCTGCCAGCCACCGGAACCGATCGCGATGCGCGACTGCAGGATGTTCCAGCCGGTGCCGAGCGGGTCTGCTGCCGGGTCGAGGAAGGTCAGTACGCGATCCTTCTGGTACTGCCGCAACACGCCGAGCCAGGCCAGTGGCGCGGCCACCGCCAGCCCCACCGCGCCGGTGGCCACCCAGCCCCAGTGCAGGCCCGCCAGCAACAACGCGAACACGCCGCTGGCGGTGACCAGCGTGGCGGTACCGAGGTTGGGCTGCATCAGGATCAGCACGGCGGGAACGCCGATCAGCACTGCGGCCGTCAGTACCGTGCGTGGTGACGGTGGCAGCGGTTGCCGGTGCAGGTACCAGGCCATCATCAACGGCAGGCTGAGCTTGAGCAGCTCGGAGGGCTGCAGGTAGAAGACGCCGAGGTTGAGCCAGCGCTGCCCGTACTTGCCGGTGCCGATCACATACACCGCCATCAGCGGCAGCATCGACAGCGCGTACAGCGCCGGTGTCCACGCGCGCAGGCGCAGCAGCGAAACACGCGACAGCAGCCACATCGCCAGCAGGCCACCGGCGAAGCGCGCCGCCTGCCCGGTGACCGGTCCGGACACGCTGTGCAGCACCGCCAGCCCCGCGCCCATCAGGATCAACAACGCGACCAGCAACGGCAGGTCGATCGTGCGCACCGCCTCACGGCAGCCGCCAAGCATTCGTTTCCAGTCCACGCTGGCCACGGTAGCAACGCGCGCTTGCGTGAAGCTGTCAGGGTGCTTCTGCGTTTGTAGAGTCGAGCCGTGCTCGACTGCCTTTCATGCAGCAGAAGCAGTCGAGCACGGCTCGACTCTACAGAACAGCGAGAAGCAATCGAGCATATGGAAGCGCGGTGAAAGGCGCGGCCGTTGTTACCCGTAGCCGCCGTGCACTGGATTGTGGCTACGCACGGCCATCACCAACCCGAAGCCGGCCAGCAGCGAGACCGCCGAGGTACCGCCATAGCTGATCAGCGGCATCGGCACGCCCACCACCGGCAGCAGGCCCGAGATCATCCCGCCGTTCACCAGCACGTAGACGAAGAACGCCAGGCCGGTGGCGCCGGCCAGCAGGCGCGAATAGGAATCGCGCGACTGGCTGGCGATCCACAGGCAGCGCCCGATCACCACCAGGTACAGCGCCAGCACGGTGGCCACGCCGATCCAGCCGAACTCCTCGCTCAGCACCGAGAACGCGAAGTCGGTGGTCTGCTCGGGAATGAAGTTCAGATGTGACTGCGAGCCCTCGCCCCAGCCCTTGCCATCGAAGCCGCCGGAACCGATCGCGATCTTCGACTGGATGATGTTCCAGCCAGCACCCAGCGCATCCATCTCCGGGTCCAGGAACATCATGATGCGGTCCTTCTGGTACGGCCGCAGCAGCCAGAACCAGGCCACCGGCGCGACCGCAGCCACGCCACCCACGCCCAGCCCGACCCACCACCACGGCAGGCCTGCCAACAGCAGCACGAACACGCCGCTGGCGGCGATCAGCACACCGGTACCGAAGTCCGGCTGCAGCATCACCAGGCCGGTCGGTACGCCGATGATGACCAAGGACACGAGCACGGTATTGAAGCGCGGTGGCAACGGCATCTTGTGCAGGTACCAGGCCACCATCATCGGCAGGCTGACCTTGAGCAGCTCGGCCGGCTGCAGGTAGAAGAATTTCAGGTCCAGCCACTGCCGGCCGTATTTGCCGGTGCCCAGCACGAACACCGCCAGCAACGGGATCATCGAGATCGCGTAGATCATCGGTGTGGCCGAACGGATGCGCAGGATCGGTACCCGTGAGATGCCCCACAGCGCAGCCATGCCCACTGCGAAGCGCGCGCCCTGGGCCATTACCAGGCTGTCGCCGCCCGCGCTCTTCAGCGTGGCCAGGCCGATCAGCATCAACGCGCCCAGGGCCAGGCACAGTACCCAGTCCAGCGTGCTGAAGAAGCGGCGCAGCATGTCGCCGGCCCAACGCAGGAACACTCTCATCGTGCGGGCTCCGCGGTGGTCGGGCGTGGCGTGGCCGGCAGCGCGGCGGCGGCCGGCGTCCCCGGCTGCGGTGCGGGTGCCGGTTCCGGCGCAGGCACGCCAATCAGCACGGGGTGTTCCCCCAGTTGTGCCGCAGCAAGGTCACCGGCTTTGCGCGCGCCCACATCTTCGTTGTCGAATGCGGTTGCACCGATGGCGGTGGTGCCGCGCTCGCTGTCCAGCGGCTGCATGCCTTCAGGCATCTTGCCCAGCAGATAGGCATCAAACACCTTGCGGGCGATTGGTGCGGCCGCCGCACCGCCGTAACCACCACCTTCCACCGCGATCGCCAGCGCGATCACCGGCTGTTCGACCGGCGCGAAACCGACGAACAGCGCGCGGTGGCGCAGGTGCATCGGCAGGCTCTTCGGGTTCACTGCAGCGGTGCCCTTGCGGCTGACGACCTGCGCGGTACCGGTCTTGCCTGCCATCGTGTACGGCGCGCCGGCCGCCATCCGCGCAGCGCTGCCGCCAGGCAGCATGGTGGCCATCATGCCTTCGCGCACCGCCTGCAGGTTGTTCGGGTTCGGGCTGACCGGTTTGCTCTCGCCCGGGTCGGTCGCCATCCAGTCATGGTCGAACCCCGCACGCTGCTGGATCACCAGATGGGGCGTGCGCAGCTGCCCGTTGGCCAGCCCACTGACGCCCCGCGCCAGCTGCAGCGGAGTGACCTTCCAGTCACCCTGGCCGATGCTGATGTTGACTGTATCACCCGGATACCAGGCTTCCTTGCGGCTCTTCCGCTTGTAGGCCGGTGACGGCAGGATGCCCCCGATCTCGCCGGTCAGGTCGATGCCGGTCGGCTGGCCGAAGCCGTAGTACTCCATGTAATGGTCGAAGCGCTCGATGCCCAGATCCAGCGCCAGCTTGTAGTAATACGTGTTGACCGATTGCGCGATCGACTTGCGCAGGTCGGTCCAGCCGTGGCCGCCGCGGTGCGAGTCACCCCAGCCACGCGAGGTGCCGGGCAGGTAGAACATGCCGGTGGACAGCACCTTGTCTTCCGGGCGGCGCACGCCCGAATCGAGGCCAGCCAGGCCGATCAGCGGCTTCAGCGTGGAACCGGGCGCGACGCCACCCAGCACCAGGCGATTGAACTGCGGCCGCGACGGGTTGTCGTTCAGCGCCTTGAAGTCGGCATGGGAAATACCGTTGACGAACAGGTTGGGGTCGTAGGACGGCAGGCTGACCATCGCCAGCACTTCGCCGGTGCGCGGGTCCATCGCCACCGCCGAGCCTTCCTGGTCGCCGAAGGCGGCCACCATGGCGCGCTGCAGGTCGGCGTCGATCGACAGCCGCAGGTCGGCGCCGGACTGCGCGGCAACGCGGCCGATGGTGCGGATCGCACGGCCCTGCACGTTGGTCTCGACCTGCTCGTAGCCGACCTTGCCGCGCAGCTGCTGCTCGTAATAACGCTCCAGGCCGGACTTGCCGATGTGGGTCAGCGCGGCATTGCCCTCGCCGAGGATTTCCAGGTCCTTGTCATCGACGCGGCCGACGTAACCGATGATGTGCGCGAACAGATCGCCATAGGGATAGCGACGGGTCAGGTAGGGTTCCAGCTCGACGCCGGGGAAGCGCCAGCGGTCGACGGCAAAGCGCGCCATCTCCTCGTCGCTCATGCGCAGCTTCAGCGTGACCGGCAGGAACTTGCGGCGCGCCTTGCGCGACTTGTTGAACGCTTCCAGTTCTTCCGGGCTGATGCTGATGATCTTCGCCAGCCCTTCCAGGGTGGCGTCCATGTCCTTGACCTTGTCCGGGGTCACGTCCAGGCGGAAGGCCGGCACGTTCTCGGCCAGCAGGCGGCCGTTGCGGTCGTAGATCATGCCGCGCCCGGGCACCACCGGCCGCGGCTTGATGCGGTTGGCTTCCGAACGCGTGGCGTAGACGTCGTGGTCCAGCACCTGCAGCTTGAAGTACCAGCCGCCCAGGCCCAGCAGGCAGACCAGCACACCCAGGAAGCCCAGCGCCGCGCGGCGGCGGAACTGTTCGGCTTCGGCATGCGGATTCTTGACCTGGCGGCGCGGAATCATGGCTCAGCGCCCGCGCTTGCCGAAGCGCACCGCGTCCAGCAGCACGAATACCAGCGGCCACAGGCCCATGCCCAGCAGCGGTGCCCACCAGTACGACCACGGCAGGGTCGGCTCATCCACCACGATGTGGACCAGCGCGCTGACGATGCGGTCGTTGAACAGCAGGCCGCCGATGGCCAGCATCTGCTGGGACATCGGGAAGAAGCGGATGCGGGCGCGGAAGCGCTGCAGGATGAAGGCCAGCATCACCAGCCGCAGCGACTGTTCGCCGAGTACACCGCCGTACAGCAGATCGGCGATCACGCCACTGGCGAAAGCGACGCCCAGGCCGACACGCTCAGGCGCTTCAATCACCCAATAGGCCAGCACCAGCGCCAGCCAATACGGGCGCAGCGGCTGCAGCAGCGCCGGCAACGGCAGCAGGCCCAGCAGCAGCGCCACCACCAGGCTGGCCGGCAGCACCCACGGGTTGTCGCGCAGGCGGCTCATCGCTGGGCCTCCGGCGCGGTCGGTTGCCGGCCAGCGGCCGGCACTACCGTCGCCGACCCAGCATCGGGTGGAGAGCCCCCCTCTTGTTGAGGGGGGCGCGCCGAAGGCGCGGGGGTAAGGTGGGATGCCCCCCCGGCAGCCTGGTTTGCCGAAGGCAAACTTGGCTGAAGCAATTCGCCTGCCGCAGGCAAGCGAATTGCCGCGCCCGGGCGCAGCAGCAGCACGTCGCGGCCGCGGTCCAGCTGCGCCGCCGGCTTCAGTTCGCCGACCAGGAAGGCGTGCGTGTCGTCCGGGCGCAGGCCGGTGATGGTGCCGACCGGGAACCCGGCCGGGAAGCGGCCACCGAGGCCGGAGGTGACGATCTCATCGCCCACTTCCACGCCGGCGCTGAGCGGGATGTCGCGCAGTTCCAGCTTGTCGCCGCGGCCGTAGACGATCAGGCGAACGCCGTTGCGGGCCACCGTCACCGGCACGGCATGGTCGGGGTCGGTCAGCAGCAGCACGGTGGAGGTACCGCCAGTGACGCTGATCACCTGGCCCATCAGACCGCCGGCATCGATCACCGCCTGGCCGACGTGCACGCCTTCGCGGCTGCCGGCGTCGAGCACCAGGCGCTGCTTCACCGGATCCAGGTCGATGTCCAGGATCGGCGCCAGCTGCACGTCCAGGCCACTGCGCTCGGCCACGTTCAGCAGTTCGCGCAGCTGGGCGTTATCCAGCGCGGCGGTCTGCAGGCGGGTCAGGCGGGCGTTGGCCAGCAGCAGCTGGTTGCGCAGTTCACGGTTCTCGTTGACCAGCTGGCCGTGGCTGGCCGCCGAGTCCTTGACCTGGTTGCCGAGCTTGCCCGGCAGTCCCGCCAGTGCCCATACCGGCTGCACCAGGCTGTTGGCCTGCCCGCGCAGCTGCGCAAGCCAGCCGGCCTGGTCGTCAAGCACGATCAGGGTGATGGCCAGTGCGAGATAAGCCAGCAGACGCAGCGGGCTGGCGGCATCACCGGATCGGGAAGCAACGGGAGGTCCGGCGTAGGGCGGCACGGCAACGATTCAACTGGCAGAAGGCGGAAGGGAAACACGCGGACGCCCCGCCGGTGCCGGCCTACCCTCATGGTGGGCCGCACCCCGGAGGGGCGCTGCGGGCGCAGGCAGCCGGGACGGCTTATTCCGGCGCAAAGAACTCGTTGCCGTGCATGTCGACCAGCTCCAGCGCACGGCCACCGCCGCGGGCCACGCAGGTCAGCGGATCGTCCGCCACCTGCACGTGCAGGCCGGTTTCCTCGGAAATCAGGCGGTCCAGGTCACGCAGCAGGGCGCCACCACCGGTCAGCACGATGCCGCGCTCGGCGACGTCGGCGCACAGTTCCGGCGGGGTCTGTTCCAGCGCCAGCTTGACCGCGCTGACGATGCCCGACAGCGGCTCGTGCAGGGCTTCAAGCACCTCGTTGGAGCTGATCTTGATCATCTTCGGCACGCCCTCGGCGAGATTGCGGCCGGAGATTTCCATCTCGATCACTTCCGCCTGCGGGTAGGCGCAGCCCAGCTCGACCTTGATGCGCTCGGCGGTGGCTTCGCCGATCAGCATGCCGTGGTTGCGGCGCACGTAGTTGGTGATCGACTCGTCGAAGCGGTCGCCGCCGATGCGGACCGAGGCCGAATAGACGATGCCGTTGAGCGAGATCACCGCCACCTCGGTGGTGCCGCCGCCGATATCGATGACCATCGAGCCACGGGCTTCGGTAACCGGCATGCCGGCGCCGATCGCGGCGGCCATCGGCTCTTCGATCAGGAACACGTCACGGGCACCGGCTTCCTCGGCCGATTCCTTGATCGCGCGGCGCTCGACCTGGGTCGAGCCGGCCGGCACGCAGACCAGCACGCGCGGGCTCGGGCGCAGCACGCGCGACTTGTGCACCTTCTTGATGAAGTGCTTGAGCATCGCCTCGGTGTAGGTGAAGTCGGCGATGACGCCGTCCTTCATCGGGCGGATGGTGGTGATGTGGCCCGGGGTACGGCCAAGCATCTGCTTGGCTTCGGCGCCTACGGCTGCCACCGAGCGGGTACCACCAATGGCACGGTCCTGGCGCACGGCCACGACCGACGGCTCGTTCAGCACGATCCCCTGCCCGCGCACGTAGATGAGGGTGTTGGCCGTGCCCAGGTCGATGGACAGGTCGTTGGAGAACATGCCACGGAGTTTCTTGAACATCTGAGGAAGGAGTCCTGAGGGGTGTCGTGCCCGCCGCGGGATGGCGAAAAAATGGGCAGAAATCGAGGCCGACAAGCCTAGCAACCCGCCTGCCGCCGAGCAAGGAAAAAACTAGCTGAACCCGCGTCTTCACAGGCTTTCGGCCTGATCGGGTCTCACCCGGTTCTGGCCCTGAGCGGCACCAGCGGGTAACCTTTGCGCCGTCGGGCGCCCAAGGGCGCCGTTTGCTTGCCCGCCGAACCGGGCCGGCCCACCCCAAAATTCACCGCATAGGCTTACATCGATGTCCGCTCTGATCTGTGGTTCTCTTGCCTTCGACACCATCATGGTGTTCCCGGACCAGTTCAAGAATCACATCCTGCCGGACAAGGTGCACATCCTGAACGTGTCCTTCCTGGTGCCGCGCATGCGCCGCGAGTTCGGCGGCTGCGCCGGCAACATCGCCTACAACCTGCACCTGCTGGGCGGCCAGCCGATCCCGATGGGGACCGTGGGTTCGGACTTCGGCCCGTACCGCGAATACTTCGACGGCCTGGGCATCGACCTGTCGCGCGTGCGCGTGATCGATGAGCTGTTCACCCCGCAGGCGTTCATCACCACCGACCACGACAACAACCAGATCACCGCCTTCCACCCGGGCGCGATGATGCGCTCCTACGAAAACCACGTGCGTGGCGTACCGGGCGTGACCCTGGGCCTGGTCGGCCCGGACGGCCGCGAAGGCATGATCCAGAACGCGCAGGAATTCCACGAAGACGGCATTCCGTTCATCTTCGACCCGGGCCAGGCCATGCCGCTGTTCAACGGCCCGGAGCTGCGCGCGTTCATCGAGCAGGCCGACTACGTGGTGGTCAACGACTACGAGTCGAATCTGCTGCAGGAACGCACCGGTTGGGACGAGAAGGAGATCGTCAGCCGGGTCAAGGCCTACATCACCACCCGTGGCCCCAAGGGCGCAGTCATCCACACTCCGGAAAAGAGCTACGACATCCCGCCGGCGCACGAGCGCCGCGTGGTCGATCCGACCGGCTGTGGCGACGCCTTCCGTGCGGGCCTGATCTACGGCATCCAGAAGGGCTACGACTGGCTGACCATCGGCCGCATGGGCAACCTGATGGGCGCGCTGAAGGTCGAGCACCCGGGCACGCAGAACCAGCGCTTCACCTTTGACGAGTTCAACGAGCAGTTCAAGCAACAGTTCGGTTACGCGCTGGGCGCGTAAACCGAACTGCCCGCGCATCTGCTCGGTGGGTGTCGACCTTGGTCGACACGCTGTGCCTTGGTAGGTGTCGACCTTGGTCGACACTGCCGGCCAGCGGCCGGCACTACCCCTTCTGCTGCCAGGCGGCCAACAGGTCGCGGCAATCGGCGAAATGCCAGTCGGCACTGCCCGGCCACGGGTTCTCCGGCAGATTGACCAGCACGGTGTGGGTGCCCGCGGCGCGGCCGCACTCCAGGTCGTAGGCGTGGTCTCCCACCATCACCGCCTCTGCCGCCGCGATGCCCCAACGCTGCAGGTGCTGCTGCAGGCCATCCGGCGACGGCTTGGGCACCGCTTCATCGCGGCCGATGATGTCGGCATCGTCGAACAACTCCCCGACCCCGATCGCGTCCAGGGTCAGCTTCGCCAGCGCATGGTCGTTGCGGGTCAGGATGCCCAGCCGGCAGCCCGCCGCCGACAGCGCGCGCAGCAGCTTCACCGCACCCGGCGCCGGGAGTGCCTCCTCGGCCAGCGCACGTTCGTGATCCAGCAGCCACTCGCGCTTGGCCTGCGCCGGCGCATCCGGCAGCGCTGCGATATGGTCGAGGATGTCTTCCTCCGCGGCGATCTGCAGCGCGCGGCGGATCGCGGCGAAATCATGCACAGCGACGGTCAGCGTGCCGTCCATGTCGAACACCCAGTGCCGGATCGCGGACAACGCGTGCACTGCGCTGCCCGCCGCAACCATCACTGCCACCACTGCGGCATGCGGCTGGCGTCGACACCACCGGTTTCGAACACGGCGGTACGCGTGCCGCCGGCCTTGACCGGGAACTCGATGCTGATCGACTTGCCCTTGCGCGCCAGCTTCCACAGCGCCTTCTGGTCGGTGATGAACAGCGCGATGGCTTCATCGGTCTTCGGGCGCCAGGCCGCCATGGAAATCGGCTTGCCGTCGTCCACGGTCACCTTCACCGTGCACTGCGGGCAACGGAAATCGCCGGCCTGCAGCACCAGGTAGGCATGCCGCTTCCACTCCGGATGATCGCGGAACACCAGCTGCACCGGCTTGGCACCGCTGCCATCCACGTCCACCCGTTCCTTGCTGTAGATCTGCGCCGAAACCTGGTTGCCCTTGCTGCCCACCGGGATCTGGTTGTACTGCCACAGCGCCTGTATGCGGCGCAGATCGCGCGCGGCATCGCCCTTGGCCTTGACCTCGTCGAAGCCGGCGGCGATGCGCTCGGCGGCGGCGGTGTCCTTGTACTGGTCCAGCAGCGAGGCGCCATGCAGGCGCGCACGTTCCCAGTCCTGTGCGGCCACGGCCATGTCGTACTGCTTGGCCACGTCTTCGGCCTTGGCTTCCTTCTGTGCCTGCACGGCGGCTGCGGCGGCTTCCTGCGCCTTGCGCTCTTCCTCGGGGTTGCTGCAGGCAGCCAGGGCCAGGATGCAGGCGGCGGTGAGCAGGATCAGTCGTTTCATGGCGGAGGTCCTTCGTGTTTTCGCATATCTGTAGAGTCGAGCTTGCTCGACTGCTGTTGAAGAGCCAGTCGAGCAAGCTCGACTCTACAAAAAAAGCGCCGGGGGATGCCCGGCGCGTTTTCTTACTTGGCTTCGGCCTTGGCCAGCATGTCCTGGACCGAGGCGGTGGTGATCGGGTGGTAGCCCGGCTTGGCCTTTTCGAAGGCCTGCTTGGCCAGCTCCAGCCCCTTCGGCGTCTTCACCAGTTCGGCGTAGATCGGCAGGATCAGCTTGCGACGGCCGACGCGCTCGATAAAGGCGGCCGCGCCTTCATTGGCCTGCTCGTAGCCGCTGCGGATTGCCAGCGGGTACCAGCGCATGGCGATCTCGCCATTCGGGGTGCCGGTGAAGTGGAACGCCTTGTCCAGCGTGGCCAGCTTGTCCAGCGGCTGGGTCGCGCCCAGGCCGTCGATGAAGCGCACCCATTCCTGCGTGCTCCAGTCGGCGATGACCTGGCTGCTCGGCACGGTGCCGGCGCTGGCAAACGCGATGCGCGCGGTATCGACGCTGCTGAAGTTGCGCGACTGCGCCTTGGCCGCGAATGCCGGGATGCCCGGCTCGTCCAGCCACGCCTTCAGCTCGGCCTCGGTCACTGCCGACGGGTTCTTCGGCAGCAGGTTCTTCTTCAGGTACTCGACGAACTGGTCGGTGTTCGCGCTCTGGAACGCGTGGTCATCGAACCAGCCGCGCAGGAACGGGTCGAAGGTCTCGCGGCCGAAGCGCTGTTCCAGGAATTCCAGGAACCACGAACCCTTGACGTAGGCGACCTGGCTCAGGGCTTCGTCGGGGTCACGCTCGTTCAGCGGCGGCAGCGCCAGCGCCTGGTCGGCCGGGCTCATGTCCTTCACTTCGGCCAGCAGGTCGGTCTGGTCGATCTGCTTCTCCATCTCGGCCATTTCCTTGCCGTACAGAGCTTCGGTGATGCGGCCCTGGACGTAGGTGGTGAAGCCTTCATTGAGCCAGATGTCCTTCCAGCTGGCGTTGGTCACCAGGTTGCCCGACCAGCTGTGCGCCAGTTCGTGGGCGACCAGCGAGACCAGCGATTTGTCACCGACGATCACGGTCGGGGTGGCGAAGGTCAGGCGCGGGTTCTCCATGCCGCCGAACGGGAATGACGGCGGCAGCACCAGCATGTCGTAGCGGCCCCAGCGGTATTCGCCGTACAGCTTCTCGGCGGCACCGATCATCTTCTCGGTGTCTTCGAATTCCTTGGCGGCCTTGTTGACCATGGTCGGCTCGGCCCAGACGCCGGAGCGGCCGGAGATCGGCTCGAACACCAGGTCGCCGGCGGCGATGGCCAGCAGGTACGACGGAATCGGCTGCGGCATCTTGAAGGTGTAGTCACCGTCACGCGCGGCCTTCGGGTCGTTGTCGGCGCTCATCAGCACCATCACGTCCGGGCGCGAGACCACGTGCGCGCTGTAGGTGAAACGCACGCTCGGGGTGTCCTGCAGCGGCACCCACGAACGGGCGTGGATGGCCTGCGACTGGCTGAACATGAAGGGCAGCTTCTTGCCCTCGGTCATCGACGGTGCCAGCCACTGCAGGCCCGAGGCGGTCGGCGCGGTGTGGTAGGTCACTTCCACCTTGGCCGGCTGTTCCGGGGCTTCGATGGTCAGCTTGCTGCCGAACACCTTGTCAGCGGCGGCCAGCTCGAACTTCAACGGGCTGCGCGCGCCATCGGCAGCGACGGCCTCGACCTTGGACACGGTCAGCTCGCGGGTGTCGAGCACCAGCTGCTTGGCGTCCTTCTGCTTCCATTCCAGGGTGTAGGTGGCGGTGCCGCCGATCTGCTTCTGGTCGAAGTCCAGCTTCAGATCCAGCGCGATGTCCTTGATGACGACCTTGTCCGGCTCGGCGTACGAGCTTTCGTCGTGGCTGCGGTTCTCGGCGTTCACG
>NZ_JASJSQ010000072.1:0-25924 GCF_030236855.1 Stenotrophomonas maltophilia group sp. Smal13 | reverse complement strand
GCCGGAAACACGCTTCCATTCAAGGGCCTGTTCACCCACCGCGACAGGCGGGATCGCGTCACCCAGCCGTAACATCCGGCCACCCACATGACCGCTGGTAATGACGTTAGGCAGCAGCGCCGGTGCGCTGCTCTCTGTAGAGCCAAGCCCATGCTTGGCTCAATGCCAGACGAAGCCCATTCAATTGAGCCACAAAGAGCAGCCGAGCATGGCTCGGCTCTACATGCTCCACCGGCATCACCTCATGCCCGCGCACCACTCTGCGCCACGCACCACCACCCGTAGCATCAGGCCATGCACAGCCCTTCCGCCGATCCCGCCGCACCACTCGTCGCCATCGTCGCTTGCCACGGCCAGGGGCTGTTCGAGTTCGGCTGTGCGGTCGGCCTGTTCGCACCGATACGGCCTGAACTGGGCGTGGCCTGGTACCGCACCCAGCTGTGCGCGGGCGAACCCGGCGCACTGCGCATGCTCGGCAGCACCCAGGTGCAGCTGCCCTACGATCTAAGGAGCGTCGATGACGCCGACATCATCGTCATCCCCGGTTGGCGCGAACCCAGCGAACGTCCGCCGCAGGCCCTGCTCGATGCACTGCGCCGCGCCCATGCACGCGGCGCACGCATCGCGTCGATCTGCTCCGGTGCGTTCGTGCTGGCCTGGGCCGGGCTGCTCGATGGCCGCGAGGCCACCACTCACTGGCGCCTCACCGAAGCGCTGGCACGCGACTTCCCACGCATCGACGTGCGCGAGGATGTGCTGTACGTGGACACCGGCAGCATCATCACCTCGGCCGGCTCGGCCACCGGCATGGACATGATGCTGCACATGGTGCGCAAGGATTACGGCGCGCGCGTGGCTAATCTGGTGGCCGAGCGATTGGTGTTGGCACCTTGGCGTGATGCCGGGCGCAGCCAGCGCGTCAGCCGGGCCATCCCCAACGGCGAGCCCACGCGGTTGGCGAAGCTGATGGAGTGGATGCGCCGTAACCTGCGCGAGCCACATTCGCTAGGCAGCCTCGCCGAGCAGGCCGCACTCAGCCAGCGCACCCTGCAACGGCAGTTCCTGGAAGCCACCGGCCTGTCGCCCATCGATTGGCTGATCCGCGAGCGTGTGGCCTTCGCGCGTGAGCTGCTGGAAACCACCGACCGGCCACTGCAGTGGATTGCCGAGCAGGCCGGCTTTGGTTCGCAGGAGTCGTTCCGTCGGCACTTCCGTGGCCAGGTCGATGCCAGCCCCACCGAGTACCGCAGCCAGCATCGCAACGGCATCAGTGCGGACCGTCTGGTCGGCTGCTGAGCCCCGGGTAGTGCCGGCCCCTGGCCGGCAGGCAAGGCCCCCCGCCCTCTTCTTCGACGACTTTCCACGCCATCACCACCACTGCACTATAGGGGCATGCCCCGCACTGCCGACGGACCGGTGATGACCGACAGCCCCTACAGGACCTATCGCTTTGGAATCGGCGTATCGCTGGTGTTGGCGGCGCTGATCGCCACGCTCTCGTTGGTTGCCGTGGCTACCCCCAACCTGGGTTGGGGCGTCGTGGCGCTGGCCACCATCGCGATATGGGCCGGCGTCCCGCTGCTGCTGGTGCTTCTGCTGGCCTGGCTGCGCTACATGGCGCGTCAGCGCGGGCACGTGCCGGGCCGCATACACGTGCTGATGTTCGTGCCGACCGCCGCCGCCATGCTCATCATCCCACTGTGGCACGCCCTGCAAGGCAGTGTGGACAGCCTGGCCGGCGGCTCACGCGCGTCCATCGCCGAGCTGCACGTCAACCTCAGCGGGCAACGCCTTTGGCTGGACACCTCGCCGTATGCATCCACCGGTTCTGGCGCTGGCCCGGACCTGCCCATGCAGGGCGAAACGCCCCAGCGCTTCCTGGCCTTCCACCGCTACCCCACCCCGCAGTCCGATGCAGACAGGGCCTTCCCGTATGAACAAGCGCGCCTGAAGCGCTCCGTCGACCACTACCGTTACGCCACACCGTCTGGAGATCGCGCCGTCACCGATGTGCCGCTGGTCCGTCGGACCTACCCTGACCTTGCGCCATTCAACGCGGCCTGGCGACGCGCGGGTACACCCGAGCTCGTGCATATCTACTACCACTACAGCGATCACGTAGAGGTCGCGCCCGCGCTCGCACGCTTCAGTGGCTTCACCACCGATGATCTGGAGCGCAGCCGCTTCGAAGGCCTGACGCTGTTCAAGATCCACAACTACGGCAGTGCGCCCATCCTGCGGATGGAAATCAATGGCCTCACACTGGACATCGGCGACGGGGCCATCGCGAACATCCCGGAAGCGCCCCGGGATTGCACGGCCTACGGCTACCCGGTCAGCCCCGCGCTATTGCCGCTCAACCTGCCCCTGCAGGTGCGCTGGCAGACTGCAGACGCGCCGACGCGGTGGCACAGCGCGCGCGTGCAGGTGCCCGCGTTCCGGCAGCCGCAGCCACTGCACGGGCAGTCCACATTGCAGCGCGTCCTGCTGTACATGCTGCCCGATGACGCGCTGGCCGCCGAACGCTACGCTGAAGTGTTTGACGGCGATTCGCGGCGCGGCATCAAGGCCACTGGCCTGCCAGCCAGCGCTGCCACCTACGCGGTGTGTGGCAGCGCCAGGGCAACCTATGGCGAAGGAGCGGGAACCGTGCTGGCCGACTGATCCGCGGCCTTGCCGGCGCGCTCCCCTCCACACTGACGCGCGCTCAGTCCTCCTGTACCAGCTTGAACTCGCGCAGCAGGCCACCGATCTGGGTCTTGTCCAGCTTGTTCATCAGCAGGTTGCGCAGGAACGCAGGCCCGGGAATATCCAGCTCCTTGCCATCGCGCAGGCGACCGGTGGCGGCCAGCAGCGAGCGCACGTCATAGGTGGAATTGAACACCTCGGGCACACCGCGCTCGATCCCAAGCAGTGTGTACACCGCTTCCATCGGTGTGCGCACCGAATACTCGGTGGTGAAGATACAGTCGCGCTGCTTCGATTCGGCGAACTGTCCGATGAAGGCGAAGTTCACCGCACCCTCCGGCACCACGTCCGGCCGATCACCGGCCTGGCGCGGCATGAAGAACGCGGTGATGTACGGCATCATCACCGGCACCGTCTTCGCGCCGGTCGCGGCCAATTCGTCGATCTCCTCCACCGGCACGCCCAGGTGGTACAGCCACTCGCGGGTGACCTCTTCGCCGGTGCAGTCCTGCATTGGCTTCTTCACGTAGTCTCCGGGCGTATCCACGAACAGCGAATACACCCAGACCACGATCTGGTCCTTGGGCTGGTTCTTGAAATGCGGCTGGCGGTTCACGGTCCAGCTCATCAACCAGCGCGAATCGCGCACACTGACGATGCCGCCGGTCACCACCTTGCCACTGAACGGGTCGCGCTTGGCGATCTTCTGGATGTAGGCCGGAATGCGTGCATCCAGCGTGGTCACCGTCGCCGATTCCCACTTGGTCTGCGGAATGTGCGCGCCGAACACATCCGGGCGGCCAAAGGCCTCATCCTTCGCGGCGATGCGGCGCCACAGATCCCAGGCCGGCGCCGCGCCTTCATTCAAACGCGCAGCCGTGTGGTGGTCGCCGTTGTCCGAGTTCTCGGTCAACGAACCGATCGTCATGAAAACAAGGTCATCTGCGCTCAGATCCACGCCACCCGCCACGCCCTCGCGCGTCCAGTGGATGCGCGTGGCCTGCTTGCGGCCGGCTGCCAGATCAAAGTCAACATCGGTCACCTCGGTCCCGTACTGGAACACCACGCCCTGGTCCTGCAGCCACTTCACCAGCGGCAGCACCAGCGATTCGTACTGGTTGTACTTGGTGAACTTCAATGCCGAGAAATCCGGCAGGCCGCCGATATGATGGATGAAGCGATGCAGGTACAGCTTCATCTCCAGCGCCGAATGCCATTCCTCGAAGGCGAACATGGTGCGCCAGTACAGCCAGAAGTTGCTGTCCAGGAAATCGCGACCCAGCACCTCGTCGATGCGCTTGTTCTCCATCTCCTGCCGGGTGGCCAGGAACAGCGCGATGATGTCCTTCTGCGCCTGCTCGGTCAGGGTGAACAGGCCGTCGGTGTGCGCATCTTCGCCGCGATTGATCGTGGCACGCTGCAGCGAATAGTTCGGGTCGTCCTTGTTCAACCAGTAGAACTCGTCCAGCACGCTGGCATCTTCAATCTCCAGCGACGGAATCGAGCGGAACAGATCCCACAGGCACTCGAAGTGGTCTTCCATCTCGCGGCCGCCGCGGATCACGAAACCCTTCTCCGGCACCTTCAGGCCATCCAGCGCGCCGCCCGGAATCTGCTGCTGCTCGAGAATGGTGATGCGCTCACCGGCCATGCGGCCGTCGCGCACCAGGAACGCGGCGCCGGCCAGCGAGGCCAGGCCCGAACCGACGAACCAAGCCCGCTTGCCATCGACACCGGCGGGCTTGCGCGGGCGCGCGAAGGCTTCGTAGTTGCCACTGCTGTAGTACATGCGTTGCTCCTTCCTGGAGGGGGTCATCAGGAACCCGCAGTGGAATGACACAGCCATTCCATGCAGGTCATGCCCCTACTCTAGCGCCGAACCGATGTACCGTTTCCTGCACACAGGCTGCGACCCAGTGACGCAGCCACGTCAGAGCTGTCGCCCCAGCAGCATGCCCGGCCAGCCATCCACAGTGAACGGCGCGATGCGCGTGTAGCCGCAGGACTCATAGAAGCGCACCAGATCACCGTTGCCACCGCCGTAGCAGTCCACACGCAGATGGTCGAGCCCGGCAGCGCGCGCCTGCTCATCGGCAAAGGCCATCAGGCGCCGGCCGATGCCACGCACGCGCGCATCACGCGATGCCACCAGTACCCGTACATACAGTTCCGGGCCGGTGGGCGCAGGCACATAGGGCATCGACTCGCCCAGCGCCAGGAACGCGCGCACGTCACCCTGCTCGTTCTGCGCCACCCATGCACCCGGCAGCGCGCACGCATCGGTCACCTGGGTGATCCGGCGCGGCATCGTGGACCATGGCTCACTGCCCCATTGCTGCAGGTTGCCGATCGACACGAACCATTCGATGACTTCGTCGAAGAGCATCAGCACCGCAGGGGCATCGTCTACGTTGGCGCGGCGGATGTTCAAGATTTCCTTTCCTGCTTCAGTCATGCCTGCACTCCTTGACGTCCCGTAGATCCAGTAGTGCCAGGCCATGCCTGGCAGGTGCCCAGTGTATTGATCCAGCCCCCCGTCCACCGGATTTGACATGCAGGTATTTACCTGCCTATAGTCCACCCAAGGACGGCGCCTGTCCGCCCACGCGGGGAACCTGCAATGGTCGATATCGCACACAGGGTCGGCATCAAGGCCCATGCAAGCCAAGTGTACGAGGCCTTGGCAACCCCCGAAGGCGTCGCCGCCTGGTGGGCCGAAGACACCCATGGTGACCGCGTGGCCGGCGGCTCGGTCAAGGTGCGCTTCACGAACAACGGCCAGGAAATCGGCGCCATGGAAATGAAACTTGAGCAGCTTGTTCCAGGCGAGCTCGTGCTTTGGCGGTTCCTCGCCGGCCCCGCCGAATGGATCGGCACCCACGCACGCTTCCTGCTGAAGCAGGAGGGCGACTACTGCATCGTCCTGTTCACCCACGAGGGCTGGAAAGAGCGCGTCGAGTTCACCTCCCACTGCAGCACCAAGTGGGCGGTGTTCCTGCTCAGCCTCAAAGCGCTGGTGGAATCCGGCAAGGGCCAGCCCAACCCACACGACATCAGGATCGACAACTGGAACTGAAGACGCCCCGCATGAATGCAGACAAGGTGTTCAAGGCACTGGCCGACCCCACGCGCAGGACGCTGCTGGATCTGCTCTGCGAAGACAACGGGCAGACGCTCGGCCAGTTGTGCGAGCACCTGGACATGGCCCGGCAATCGGTCACCCAGCACCTGGGCCTGCTGGAAGACGCCAACCTGATCAGCACCGTGCGCCGCGGCCGCGAGAAGCTGCACTTCATCAACCCGGTGCCCCTGCACGAAGTCTACGAGCGCTGGGTACGCAAGTTCGAGCAGCAGCGCCTGGGCCTGCTGCATGACCTGAAACGAGAACTGGAAGGAGAATGACGATGTCCGCAGAGTCCACCCGCTTCATCCACGTGATCTACATCGCCTCCACGCCGCAGAAGGTGTTCGAGGCCATCACCCGCCCCGAGATCGCCAGCCGCTACTGGGGCCACGAGAACGTCTCGGACTGGAAACCCGGCTCGCGCTGGCAGCATGTGCGCGCCAACGAAACGCGCTCGGTCGAGCTGGTCGGCGAAGTGGTGGAAAGCACCCCACCCTCGCGGCTGGTCATCACCTGGGCCGCCGCCTCGCAGGCGGAGAACCCGGACGCCTACAGCCGCGTCACCTTCGACATCGTGCCCTACCAGGACATGGTGCGGCTGACCGTCACCCACGACGAACTGGAACCGGGCAGCGGCATGGATACCGGCATCCGCCAGGGCTGGCCGATCGTGCTGTCGAGCCTGAAGTCGTTGTTGGAGACCGGCAAGGGATTGGATGTGTTTGCCAAGCCGCAGTAAACGGCTGCGCCGGGACGACGCCGCAGGCGCCTTGGCCGCTGCGGCGTCGGCAACGCGGCCGATGCCGGTCCGCTAGCGGGCCGTCCAACCCCCATCCACCGGCAACGCCGTGCCGGTGATCTGCGCCGTCGCGTCCGAAGCCAGGAACACCACCACCTCGCCCAGCTGCTCGGGCGTCACGAACTGCAACGACGGCTGTTTTTCAGCCAGCAGCGCACGCGCAGCGGTCTCCTGATCCGTGCCCTCGCGCTCGGCCAACGCGGTGATCTGCTGCTCGACCAGCGCCGTTCGCACCCAGCCCGGGCAGATGGCATTGGCGGTGATGCCGGTGCCCGCATTCTCCAGCGCGGTCACCTTGGTGAACCCGACCACGCCATGCTTGGCCGCCACATAGGCCGACTTGTTCACCGAGCCCACCAACCCGTGCACGGATGCGATGTTGATGATGCGGCCGGCGCCCTGCTGCTTCATGTGGGGCAAGGCCGCCGCCGTGGCATGAAACACCGCCGAGAGATTCAGCGCCAGGATCGCATCCCACTTCTCGACCGGAAACTCCTCGATCGACGCGGTGTGCTGGATGCCGGCATTGTTCACCAGGATGTCGATGCGGCCCATCGTCGCGACGGCGCGATCGATCAGTCCGCGCACCGCCTCGCCACGGGACAGGTCGGCACCGTCATGCGCCACGCGAACACCGAACTCGGTTTCCAGGTTGGTACGGATGCGTTCAATCTCCGCTGCATCGCCGAAGCCATTCAGCACGATGTCCGCGCCTTGTCGCGCCAGCGCCGTGGCGATACCAAGTCCGATACCGCTGGTGGAGCCGGTAACCACCGCAACCTTTCCAGAGAACATGGGCGAGCTTCCATCGGGCGTAGGTGGTCAGTGTAGCTTCACCGGCGCCCCCTTTAAGCGACGCTACCTTGGTCAATCAACGGTTAGAACGCGTTCGGTACCCGCCGAGGGAAGTATCCAGCGTTCATTCAAAACGGACGGTACACCTCAGAGGGGGCGCAGCCGTGGCTTGCTGGCGATACTGTCCGACTCCCACAAGGGCAATGCATCCATGCTTTGCCCGGCGGATCGAACACGTCCGAAAATAGCTTCTGCGGCCGTTCTACTCCCCCCACCTCCAACCGGGCGGAGCGCCTTTCATCCAGCAGATAAGGACAAGGACCAACACTACGGCCCACGTGTAGAGCTGAAACGCGATGGGCTCGCGAAATGGAGAGAACAGAAACGGACCTGCCAGCAGCAGGCCGAATGCGACTGCGTACACAAGCCAGCCCTGCCACGCGCACGGCATCCCCCAACCCCATCCGTACTTTTTCCTGGTAAACCAGTACTTCCTGCTGATCATTGCAATCTTCCTCGATGGCCGCCGGTCTCACGTACCTGATCCAAGCATGCTTTGAGCTGTTCGTGAAGACGTCGGTCCAGAATCAAGTCAGTATCCCCTCTGGCTGTGACGAGAACAGAGCTACGGTCCGTGCGCAGCACGAAGACGTTGCGACCGCTGTGCATGCGGAACTTGCCAAGCTCAACGCCACCGGTGCTCGTTCCAAGTTGCCGGTGAGGCAGCGTGATCCTTGAAGCATCTATGCGGAGAGGAAGCGCGTAGGCGTGAATCAGGGATACGTCCAGCGTCGATCGGCACATCATCAGGAACTACTCCGCAGAGATTGACCGCATGCCTTAAACGTAAATCGTCTCGACAATTGCCTCAAATGCGTCTTCGTCACAGGTGATAAGGCCCACGCTTCGCATCGCGCGCAGAAACGAGCGGGCCTCGTTCTATGTTGCGGGCTTTGCGTGTTCATCGCAGATCATACTTGCACTGCCACGCATGAGAATGCTTCAGTATCAGATAGCGCGCAACAAACGCCCATTTCTCATCGATCACATTGGCCGAACAGGAGCTGCGCGCTGTGATGCCATTGCAGTGACACTGTTCATACCGAACTTCAAACACGCTCTAGAAGATGACGCTTGCCCGCTCAACGGTCGCCAGTGGGTTGGCCTTCCGCACCGCCTCAAGGAACAGCAGGAAATCCCGATTGAACAGCGTCAGTCTGTTGGTGAACGTCACGCACTTTCTGCCCGATGCTTTGCTGAAGCACACCTGCCAGACATAGCGCCCGTAGATCCTGTCAGACGTTCGTGTGACTGAGGTGATCTGCGAAAGAGGAACCGCCGTAGGCACCGGCCCACGCCGCAGGTAAAAGGACGCCGCATCAAAGAAGTAGTGCTCCCGATCCTCTTTGCCATCCACCATCACCAAGGTCATGGATGTACCGGAGATCCGGCGAGGGGGATCCAAACGCAGCCCCGATTTCACGGACGAGCGAGCAGTTGCCGACATTCGCCGAAGGGTGAACCAGAGGATCACCAACGGAAGTGCCGCGAGGACAATGAAGCCTACGGTCTTCAAAACAGTTTCCAGCGTGCTGGGCACACAGATCTCCAGGATGAACTTTCGGGCGATGCCCAAGTAGATCCACGCCACGCGTGGATGGCTCTCCCTCAAGGCCCCATCACTTCCAATGATCCGGCCCCAGGAACGGCAGGCTCAACACAAACACCGGAACCGCCACAGGAATCAACGCCGCGCCCAGCACCTTGCCGGCCGCCGTCCCCACACCCGGCTTGTCCTCCCTCTCCGGCAGGATCCGCTGCGCCCGCGCATTGATCGGCTGTGCCAGCTTCCCCTTCTCCGCCAACGCAGCAGCGTCCGGCAACTTCACCCGCTCGCCGTCGCCCTCGAACAGCGCGCTGTAATAGCTGCCACCCTTCTTTGAAAGATTGCAGGCCCGATCAAACGCCAGCGCGTAGCGGCTCCGATCCTGCGGCAGGTAGTAGCGCGCACGCTCATCCACATACTTCGCCTCGCGCGGAAGCACCTCAATCCGCTCCAGCTTGAACTGCGCGGCCTGTTCCGGCGTCACCTGCTCCGGCCGCAGCAGCAGCGCATAGCTGCCGTGCACCTTGACCTTGTTGGCCGGGTCGCGCCAATCCTCATGGAAGTACATCTGCGCGCAGGCCACCGCCTCGCGTAGCGGGCTGTCCATCAGCGAGCGGTACTCGCGGAACGGCGCGGCATTGAAGCGCATCGGCTCGTCATAGCGCGGCAGCAGGTACAGCTGGCCATCGTCGGCCACGAACGCACCCGCGATCTCGCGGCTTGAAGTGTGCTCCTCCGGGCCACTGGCACAGCCAGACAGCAGGCCAAGGCACAGGGCGGAGAGAATGAAAAAAGACGTTCGCATGTCGTGTTCGAGGGCTTCCCTGGGAAAACGGCCCCGCCCGGAAGGACGAGGTCAGCCCACCATGGTGCCACGGCACCGTATGCGATGCAGAGCCCGCCTTACTTCAACCGCTCCACCAACCGCTGCCCCACCTCCAGCGCCGAAGCCGGGTTCTGCCCGGTAATCAGCTCACGGTCCACCACCACATGCCCGGTCCACGGCGCGGCATTGCTGCTGAACCGCGCACCCGCCCGCTGCAGCGCGGTCTGCGGGTAGAACTTCATCTCACCGCCGCCCAGCAGCGGCTTGGCCTGCTCCTCTTCCTGGTTGCTGATCACCGTCATCTGGTAGCCGCTGTAGATCCACTTCGGCGTGGCCGGCGTCGCGCCCGCTTCCAGCTTTGCCACGAAACCCGCAGCATCCGGCAACGTGGACAGCAGCGCGATCGGCCCGTGGCAGACCAGCGCGGTGGTCTTGTTGCGCTGGTGGAAGTCGGCCAGCAGCCGGCCCAGCGCCGGGCTCTTCAGCAGGTCCTGCATCGGCGCGTGGCCACCGGGAATGTAGACCGCATCGAATCGCGCGTAGCCCTGCTGCTCGATGCGCGCCAGGCTGACCACCGGCGAGGCCGTCGGGGAGGTCAGCGCCAGCTTCTCCAGCAATTCCTTGTGCAGTTTCAGCTGCGCGGCATCGTTGCCGAAGTACGCCGGCGTCACCGAGGACGCGTCCACCGTCGGCGCCCGCCCCTGCGGCGTGGCGAAGGTCACCTCGTGGCCCGCGTCCAGCAGCAGCTTGACCGGCTGCATCAGCTCGTTGAGATAGAAGCCGGTGGACAGCACCTTGCCGTCCTTCAGGTCCAGGTGGTTTTCGTCGGACAGCACCACCAGCACGTTGGCGGCATGCGCGCCGCTGGCGGCCAGGGTCAGGGCCAGCGCTGCGGCCAGCCGGGTCATCAGGTTCATGGGATAGCTCCTATCGGGGAATGGCGGCCACTTTATTCATCGCCCCAGCGGCGATAAATTGGCCCCATCGCAAAACATCTGTTCTCCGGAGAGCCAAATGAGCCGAAAGTTCGACTACCTGGGCGATGTGGAGGTGTTCCTGGCGGTGGTCGAGCACGGCTCGTTCACCGCGGGCGCGGTGGCGCTGTCCACCACGCCCTCGGTGCTGAGCCGCGCGGTCACCCGCCTGGAAGCGCGGCTGGGCCGGCAGCTGCTGCAGCGGACCACCCGCCGCGTGGGCCTGACCGACGCCGGGCGGCTCTATCGGGAACAGGTGCGCACCGCCTTCGGCTTGTTGGACGATGCCGAGCGCGACGTACTGGCCCAGGACGGTGCGCTGGCCGGCCGCGTGCGCCTGAGCGTGCCCACCACCTATGGCCACTACCGGCTGCCGCCCGTGCTGGCGCGCTTTGCGCAGCAGTACCCGCAGGTACAGGTGGAACTGAACATCACCAACCGCAACGTGGACCTGGTGGCCGAAGGCTTCGACCTGGCCATCCGCCTGGGCCAGCTGCCGGACAGCGGGCTGGTGGGGCGGAAGCTGGAAGACGCGCCGCTGCTGCTGGTGGCCGCGCCGGACTACCTGCAACGCCGCGGCACGCCGCAGACGCTGGACGACCTGCAGCAGCACCTGTGCCTGCCCTTCGTGATGCCGCGCACCGGGCGGCTGGCGCCGTGGATCTTCCGCGACGGCGGGCACGACATGGACTGGCTGCCGCGATCGTCCATCGAGACCTCCGACGATGTGCTGGGCGTGGTGTCGCTGGCCGAACAGGGCATCGGCATCTGCCAGAGTTATGCGTTCATCGTGCGCGAGCGGATGCTGCGTGGGCAGCTGGTGGAAGTGCTGCCGCAGCTGCGCGGGAGATCGCGGCCGTTCTCGGTGATCTATGCGCCGCATCGGCGCCAGTCGGCAGCGGCGCGGGCGATGATTGAGTTGCTGGTGGGGAATGCGAGCGCGGCTGAGGATCGCGTTGGTTGAAGCCGCGAGACGCACTGCCGATGTCGGGTTTGAACCGCTTTTCGGAGTGTGTGGCTGATCACGCGCCGTTGCTTGGCGAGGCGGACTAAGAACTGTTGCAAAGAAGGCCATCGCGCTAATTGCGTGTGGCATGGGCGATTGCGCCACTTTGTTTCGCTATCAGCAGCGCAGCTGCGCGATGCGTCTGCCGGCGTCGCGTGCTGCACGAAGGGCGCGTGCAACAATAGTTCTTCGCTCTCGGATTCCGCGATTCCTTCGCGAATTTCTATTGGCATTCGAAGCGGCGGCGTTAACACCATGGCGCGCCACCGAAAACGGGTGGCTCGGGTCTGCAAACCCGAAGAAAGCGATGTCTGTAGTTTGCGCTTGCCCGTCGGCACCGTCCTTAACCGGTGCCGGCGGGCAATCCGTCGGCCTTTCTGGCGGGCGGTGCGTGGGGGCTTTCGGGCCCACCGGTTTATGACATCGCTTCTTCCGGTTTGCAGCCACGCATCGTCCGCCACCCTCTTCGCGGTGGCGCTGTTAAGCACAGCCACGGAAGCCGACGCCATGAACGAATCCGACACCTTCTCCTCGTACACCGTTGTTGAACCCATCAACGACGACACTCCCCTGCCCGACCTGAACTCCCTGCTCGGCATCCTCAAGCGCATGCGTGGATGCGAGGGAGCAGATGGACACCCTTGGCCGGAAACCGACGTATCGCCCGGCCGACGTGTGAGCCTGGCGAGGAGTGAGCGCGCGATGGTCGGGGCGCTGACGGTACTGGAACTGCTGCACGCGGCCGATCGCTGCCGGGTTGCAGCGGAGCCGGAGCGGCATTTGGATGAGGGAGTTGTTGATGGGTTGTTTCTGGCGTGCCGGGGGTTGGTTGAGTGGGCTTGTCATGAAGTTAGGCCGGAGTAACGAACTCAGAGCCCACCAGCAACTTCGCAGTACTCCAAGCCTCATCCCTCTGCCTCACGTAATTGCCACCCAAACACTCGCCGTCCAAGCCCTCCCCCTCTCTTGGAATTGCCTTCGACCGTCTCTTCCGGCCGCGGCACTTTGACAGAGGAGACAAAGCACACCGCGCACTGCCCCACCCTCAATGCCGACACCGCATGCTTGAAGTCCTCGCGAAGGCCGCAGAAGCTATCAGCACTGAGCTGGACTGCGCCTGGACCTGTGCCGTTCTCTCTTGGGGCTGGATCAAGAACGCGCTACTTCTCTTGGCCGGCTCTCGCTCCCACGACTGGCTAACCATTCGCCATACCGGCAACGATCTGATCGTGGGTGTTGGCTCTGTGCCTGTGCGCTTCTTCATCATCGCAGATCACAGCAAGCCGTCGAAACGAAGAATCTTGAGTCCGACCGAAGCGGAAGCAATCCAGTTCTCCGAGATGAGCCAGACTTCATCCGCCGGCGAAGGCTTCTGCGTATTCGGGATGCCCACGCTGTGGCGCTTCATCGTGGAACGCGCCAAGTCCGAAGATGATGAGAGCAAGGTCTTTTTCGTGGGCTATGACGGCTATGGGAACATCCTAGCCAAATGGCAGTTCCCCGAATCGGTTCGTGCTTTCCATTCCACCGATGCCGATATCCCTCGTGCTGCCGAGCTGGCTCCCATTGACTTGGATGCCATCTACGACTCGATGGAAGACCAGTTGGACGCCGAGCACGCCTCAGCCAACTATTAACTGATCCCAGAAGTACCTGCTCGAACGAACTTGAATGAACGCCCTGTTTCCTAATCGCCATCAACCCGTGTTCAATGGCGCTCAGTTGCGCACTGCCCGCCACTTCTGGGGAATGACGTTGCAGGAGATCGCAGACGCGATCTCCACCACCCGGCAGTTCATCTCTCAGTTGGAAACTGGAAAGGCCAAGCCAGGCCGATCCGATGCCATCGTCCAAGCCTTAGCCAACGTCGTTGAAGTGCATCCAGATTTCTTGTTTCGCAGCGAGCGCGAGCAAGTCCACGAGGAGCAAGCCCACTTTCGCAAGCCAGCCGCAACCAAAGCAAGTACGCGCCAAATGGTGCTGGCCAGAGGAAGCATTTTTGGCCAAGTCGTTGACTTTATTGCCAAGCGAGTTCGGCTTCCAGAGGTGAACATCCCCGACCATTCGAACTGCACGAGCGCCGAGCAGATTGAGCGTGCGGCCGAACTCACGCGTGTGCACTGGGGGCTCGGACTCGGTCCGATTTCTCACATGGTTCGGGTGGTCGAGCGCGCGGGCATCGTTGTTGCGTTCTTCAACGAAGCTTCTGCGCAGGTGGATGCTCTTTCGATTGCCTCGAAGCGGCCGATCATCGTTCGAAACGATGCGAAGAAGAGCCACTTCAGGCAAAGATTTGACATTGCCCATGAGCTAGGCCATTTGGTGCTTAATGAGGGGCAAGTGACCGGCGACCGAAAGACTGAAACGGAGGCAAATCGCTTTGCGTCTGCATTCCTCCTGCCCAGATCCACTTTTGCGAAAGCCTTCCCCAGGGAGGGAACACGCCTGGACTGGGCTGGCATCCGGCAGCTTAAGCTGGCCTTTGGCGCGAGCAAGGCTGCGATCGTCTATCGGGCCCGTTCCTTGGATCTTATCGAAGAAAATCAGTACCGCAGTGCGATCATCACCTTGAAAAACCGGGGGGAAGCGATTGAAGAGGCGGAGGATGGCTTGATCGCGAATGAGATCAGTGAACTCACCCCCAAGTCGCTGTACGTATTAAGAAATGCCCACGGGACTAGCTTCGCGGATCTGGCCAAGGCTCTTTTGATCTCTCCCGATTTCCTCAAACAAATCGTGACTCGCCCCAACGAAGAACTGGGGCCAAGAAGCCTCGACTTTAGGGTCGTTCATTGACCTCCCTCTACCGCCTTCCAAACTAAATCAGCAAACGACGGGATTGCGCAGGCGAATCAAGAATCCGTCCAACTGATCATTGAACGCCCCGTTAGGTCCAATCCCTTCGTCACGGACCGGCACCCATTTAATGAGACAACAACCTATTACTTACGCCCGGCATTTCCCCGCAATGAACTCAAAAAGCGGCCTAAGCGGCTCAAAAGAAACTCTGGGCAGCAGCGGCACGACCGCCTTTGCAAAAGTTGTTTTATCCCTATCTGACTTGAATGCCTCCTTGCTACCTCCAGGACACGGCTCTTGCTGGTAATAATCTGCAGCAGCATCATATCCGTAGAAAAGATGCTCGATCTCGCAACATGATTCGCCACCGAAGGTTTCACCTATTGCCGCATTTTTAATGACTTGCCTCTGAATATCTGCGTGAGGCGGAACCGGAAGCATAAACGCGTAGGACTCACCATTTTTCCACTTCTTGATCAGGCCTTGTACTGGGTCAGCCATCAACACATCACCATCTAAGCCATTCCATTGGTTATAGGCCTTGTCGAAGTCAAATAGGGCAAATATTGGAAGGCCACCCATTTCGCCGTGAATACGATTATCGGTTAGAAGCTGGTTGATATATGTGCAGCTGAACGCATAGAAGGGAATGAAGGGCATCTCCTCATCGTATAGCTTGTACCAAGCCTCCTTGAGGATGATCGGATCAGTACTACCCTCAGTAAATAGCACAGGCTTTCGCTCTATCTGAATTGCATTGATAATACTTAGCAACTGCTCCTGCTCGGAATATTTTATTAAATCCGCGCTCAGCCTCTTGATTGCAATTGCTTTCGGCAAGTCATAGCAGTTCGCCTGATTGTCCTTGATGTCAAAAAATTTAATCTTCTTCTTGCCATGAGGAATAAGCGTTACAGCACTGTGACTACTCATCAAGACATGGCTGGATTTCACTGCCGGACCTGTGATGTCGAAAACTTGCCGCAGAAAATCAAACTGCCATTCCGGGTGGAGAAAAGCATCCGGCTCATCCAGCAAGATCAGGCAATTACGGTCTTTGAACAACTCAACGATCGAGTAGATGTAGATAGACTGAAACTGACCATCGCTGAAATGAGTAATAGCCGCATTCAATCCATTGCTCAGGGTGAGCGGGATCGATATATCCGCCAGCATACCCAGCGTCTTTAAATTATCGAACTGGCGAAATATTTCCGACATCGACTCATCGGCAAAGCTCTGCTGAAACAGCTCAATGTTGACGGGTATCTGATAGCTGTCTTTATCTGCATCAAATACGTCGCTGTGATTAAACTCACCCTTGACACAGGCGACCAGTTTCTCCAGAAAGTCGCGCGTGATGCCGTCCGAACCCCAATAGTGGGTACGAGGATCAAAGTTCTCGATACTGTCCGCACCAAGGGCCTTGAGTGCACCAGCGGCAAATGATGGCCGCTGCAACACCAGTTTCAAGTCAGTGCCGGTACTCTCTATTCCCAGCTTCTGAGCAACAAAATGCCGTGCCGTGTTGCTCGCTGGTTGCGTCAGCAAAACACATAGCAAAAGTGCCCTGTACTCCTGTCCAACGCCGATAAATCGGCGGCTTTCGTCAAGATTTGCACCCTTAATTCGCTTACGGAAGCCACCCTCGTACCGCTGCACCAGATCGGCGACGGTGTTGTTGTGACCGGAATAATACATCAGCACATTGTCTGGCAATGGCGTCTTACCAATAGTAGCCCGCTCTTTGCCGTTGATGCTGAGCTTACCTTCCCTCCAAGCGATTTCAGTTTCCTTGCTGTCGATTTCATATTTGATGGTGTAGTCGAAACCAATGTCGCTATTCCCTCTGTCGAACTCGTACATGTGGCGGAAAATATCAACCATAGCCTCGAAAAGATTTGACTTGCCACTGCCGTTCTTGCCAACGAAGACATCAATAAAGCTCTTGCTGTCGAAGTTTAGGGAAAAATCCAGGAGGTTCTTGTATTGGCTTATAGTGAGCGATGTCAGACGCATAGCATTTCCCTACAACTGCGCCATCACTGCGCCAAGCAGTTGGGCTTGCTTGGTAGTGGCGGAATCAATCTGCTGATCGAGCGCATCGCATAGATCCATTAACTGGTCTATGCGGGAGACGATGCGACACTGTTCAGATACAGAGGCAAAAGGAACGGGAATTCCTGACCATTTTTTTTTATTTATGATAGGTGTCGCTGAGCCACCCGCGCGACTATTCACTGCACTCTGGAAATAAGCGGAGGCCATTATATAGAAGAGATACTTCCCCGATGCGTGATTATATGGCGTCAATGTGTTGATTTGCTGATTGCAAGAAATATTTTGTTCAGCAATGGCGTGCTTTCCAATACTACCACCGATGCAGACCATCAAGACAGAACCTTTATCAATCAAGCGCCCCCTCAGCAGACCACGCTCCGATAAACCGTTTCCAGAGCAATCAATGCCATTATTTTTGATATCTCCGGGCCCGATAAATGGAATGTAGTCTCCATAGTTCTCACGATCATTGCTCGGCGGCGTAGTTCCAGTTTGGGTAATTCCCAACTCTCCCAACCGTACCCACTCCCACCCCTGCGGCAATGCATAAGGCTTCTCTTCCTCCGTTACCGGCGGTAATGGCGCCATCTTTCTGATCTTTCCCTCCTCCACCAATCGCCGTCTCTCAGCTTCGATTTCTTGCAGCAGCTCACTGGCAGGCGGGTCGACCGGACTTTGCGGGACAAGTTTGCCCATCACCGCCAGTTGCAGAATGGCCTTGCGGAGCTCTGCGACGTTTTCCTTGACGGTGTAGAGCTCACCGAAGTGTTCGGCGAGGAAGGCATGGGCGCGCTGGTGCTGCCCAGGTTCAGCGATGTTCAGCAGTTGCTTGATGGCAGCGGCATGAACGGCGAGGCACGCTCCCTGCTGTGCAGTACGCAGCTTTTCAAGTTCATCGCAACGCGCCATCAGTTCGTCTATTTTGGCGACGATACGGTGTTGCTCCAAGCTCGGAGGCAGGGGGAAGGCAATCGAGGCAAGTGCCTTGCTCGACATATTCGATATACCAACCCCTTTTCTATAATTACTTATTTCTCCGCTAGCATTAATCTTCTCGAAGAATCGAAAAGCAAAATACTGATTAACCCCCCTGTATAGCCGAGCACGATGCACGTGGTTCTGGAAACAGATTTCCTCGGGCAACTCCCAGACAGCGGCGCGCCCCGCCTCACCACCTTCACAGATGAGCAAGTCGCCTTTTCGTGCCGAGCATTTATCTAACTCATCTTCACGAATTAGCATTTCGCGGACGTTATTGAGCTGAAATTCCCCCCAATAAACATTCGATGTAGTGATGTATCTCCTCGGAACCCCAGTATTTCTGCCACCATCAAGAGTTTTGCCAGAGTTATGCTGGGCAATTTCTCCAAACCGCACCCACCTCCATGCCTTCGGTAGTGCGTAAGGTCTCTCCTGCTCCGTCACGGGGGAGAGTGGCTTAGATTTTTTCTTCTTACCCTCCTTCACCAGCCGCTGCTTTTCAGCCTCAATTTCTTTTAGCAATTCACCGACAGGTTGCTCGCTCGGATCTCGCGGAACTAACTTGCCCTGCATGGCCAGCGTCAGAATCAGCTCACGCAGTTTCTTTAAGCCATCAGGTGCAGAAAAGGCAGTTTCGAAGTGATTTTCCAGCAGTCCGACGGTGTGCTTATTCATGCTCGCCCCCCAGTTCGCGCTCGATCTGCCCGATGCTGGGCAGGCTGGTTTGCAGTTCTTCAGGCAGAGATTCGATCAATTGGTATTCCGCCACGCCGATAGGCTGGATCTTCTCGCGCAGTGCGTATTTGGCTACCACGGTGTTCTTCCTTTGCACAGCAACGGGCCGATAGTGGGGTTGTCCTGTTCGGCCTTGATCTGCATATCAACGGCGGTGAGGTAGAAGCTCAACTGACCCAAGTATTCTGGTTTGGACCTCTCGGCTTTAAGCTCGATGGCCACGTAGCAACGCAGTTTGAGGTGGTAGAACAGCAGGTCGATGTAGAAGTCGTCACCGCCGACTTCCAGATGAACTTGGCAGCCGACGAAGGCAAAGCCCGCAACCATTTCCAGCAGAAACCGGGTGATGCGCTTGACCAGCGTTGACTCGATTTCCCGTTCGTTAGCCTCCTGGCCGACATCCAAGAGGTCGAACAAATAGGGATCCTTGAGGGCATCCCGAGCCAGATAGGTTCCCGGCGCGAGGAGATGGTCGGCGAAGTTGGTGATCGCCAGGCCTTCCCGCTCCAGCGGGCGAGATTCGATATGGATTTCCAATGTGGTGCGTGACCGGCCGTGCTCCACGGCACGCTGAGCATAGGCCAAGCGTTGCTCTGGCTGCGTCAGCCTGGCCAGCAACACCAGGGGCAGGCCCCGGGGCAGTTGTCCAACAGTCTGTTGGACAATTGCCGCGTCCCGCCTGGCATCGGCGAAGGAACGCATGTACATCAGCTTGGCGCGGGAATAGCCCTTCATCTCGGCAAAGGTTGCCCTCAGGTCTTGTGCCAGACGCTCGATGATCTTGGGTCCCCAGCCTTGCTCGGCCTGCCGCAACAAGGAGTCAAGGCCGATCTGCCGGTAGAGCGGTACCAGCTCGCGGTTAACGGCCAGCGCGGCCCGATGTTGGGCTTCATGGACGCGGTTCTTCAGCTCAACCAACCAGTTGGCGTAACTTTCCGGAGCTGGAACAAGGAAGACGAGCCAGTCGCTCACCCTGCCTCCCCGCTGGTCGCCTTAAGGGCGGCCAGCAGTTCGGTTTTCAGCGCCTGCTGGGCGGCGTGCAACTGGCGAGTGATGTCCTGATATTCGGCCATCAACGCGTCGGGGACACCAACGTCGACAGCCACCTCGTGCGGGTTCTTGCAGTCCAGGTTGTAGCTGCGAGCGGCAAGATCCTTGGCCGAGACCTTCCAGGCATGCTCGGTGGTCTTGCGTCCCTTGCGTTGTGGGCCGCCCCACCAGGCTTTTTCGCGGTCGAATTCCTCAATTGTCAACGGCTTGGAACGGGAATAGCTCTTATAGCCTTCCGGGTAGGGATGTTCAAAGAACCATACGTCCCTTGTGGGACCGCCCTTCTCGAAGAACAAGATGTTGGTGGCGATGCTGGTATAGGGGGCAAACACGCCTTTGGGCAGGCGCACGATGGTGTGCAGGTTGAACTCTTCCAGCAGCTCGCGCTTGAGCGTGGTTTTCACCCCCTCGCCGAACAGGAAGCCATCCGGCAGCACCACGGCGGCACGGCCCGTGTCGTGCCTGAGCAGGTGCATGATCAACGCCATGAACAGATCGGCGGTCTCGCGGGTTTGATGCTTGGCGAGGAAATTCTTCTCGATGCCATCCTCTTCCATGCCACCGAAGGGTGGGTTGGTAATGATGATGTCCACCCGGTCGCGCGGGCCATAGTCCTTGAAGGGGCGAGAGAGCGTGTTGTCGTGGCGGATCCGGGTAGGCACGTCGATGCCGTGCAGCATCATGTTGGTCATGGCCAGCATGTGCGGCAGGGGTTTCTTCTCGACGCCATGGATGTTCTCTTGCAGCAGCCGGTTGTCATCCGGCGTCTTGACCTGCTTCTTGAGGTGTTCGATGGCGCAGGTCAGGAAGCCGCCCGTGCCGCAGGCCGGGTCGAGGATGCTTTCGCCGAGTTTCGGGTCGAGGATATCGACCATGAACTGCGTGACCGCACGCGGGGTGTAGTACTCGCCCGCGTTGCCAGCCGACTGCAGGTCGGCGAGGATTTTCTCGTAGATGTCGTTGAACAAGTGCCGGTCGCTGGACGAGTTGAAATCCACGTCTTCTTCGATGGTGTTGATCACCTGGCGCAGCAGCGTGCCGGACTTCATGTAGTTGTAGGCATCCTCGAACACCGAGCCGATCACCCGGCCTTGCGCGGACACGCCCGCCTTGGTGGCAAGCTGTTTCAAGGACGGGAAGAGATCGTTGTTGACGAAGTCGATCAGCTCTTCACCGGTCATACCTTCCGGATCCTTGGCCCAGTTGCTCCAGCGAAAGCGGCTTTGTAGCGGTGAGCGGTAGCTGGACTGGGTGAGTTCCCACTCCTGTTCCTTGTCGTCAAAGATCTTCAGGAACAATAACCAGCAGATCTGGCTGATGCGCTGGGCGTCGCCATCGACGCCGACATCCTTGCGCATGATGTCCTGGATAGCTTTGATGAGAGTTGCAAGTGACATGAATACTTCCTGGGTCTAGTTCTGATCAGGCGCGGTAGAGCTCACGCTCGAGCTCGCCAACGGCCTGCTGGTATTGGGTCTTGCCGCCAAAGGCACGCACCAGTTCGATCGGTGTGCCCAGGCGGTTGAAGGGGGCGATGGCGAGGATCTGCGTTTCCTCGATGGCGGCCACGCCTTCGTCGGCATACTTGTCGAGCAGGGCTTCGAGTACCTTCTGCGCTTGCTCGCCGTACTTGGCGAAGTAATGGCGCTTCTTGACCTGCTCAGCCCGCTCCTTGCGCGTGAGAGGGGGTTGATCCCAGGCCACGTGGCATAGCAGATCGAAAGGGTCGAAATCCTTGCCTGATTGCTTGTCTACCTCGTCGGCCAAAGCCTCGAAGAAGATGCCCTGATGAGCCAGCTCATCGATGATGGCCTGCTTCTTCTCGGCCTTGCTCCAATGGCGCAGGAAATCGTCGAGCGACGCGAACTCCTTGGCCAGGGTATTGCGGGTGTAATCCTTCAGGGACTCGGTGATCAGTTTGCCGTTGGCGTCGAAATACTGCACCCGCTCGGCCACCACCTTGACCTCGACGTTGGCGACAACGTAACGGCGCACGTTGCTGCCTTCCTCACCTGGCAGCGGTTCGGCTACGCCACCGGGGTACGTGGGGTTGTCATCCGGCGTGGGATAGGTGAATTCATCGTCAGGCGACGCCTCCCCATCTTCTTCATCTGGAGGAAGTGGTGACTCGCCTGGGCCTGGCTCATAAATCTGCACGGGATCGCCATCGAAAGCCGGATCGGCGAACAGCTCGGTCGCCTTCTTGAAATCAAGGATGGTGAACCAGTACTTGTCGAAGTCCTCGTTGATACGCGTTCCGCGACCGATGATCTGCTTGAATTCGGTCATCGACTGGATGCGCTGATCCAGCACGATGAGCTTGCAGGTCTGAGCATCGACGCCCGTGGTCATCAGCTTAGAAGTGGTCGCGATGACGGGGTATTTGCTTTCCGGGAAGATGAAGTTGTCCAACTCCATCTTGCCTTCTTCGTTGTCGCCGGTGATGCGCACGACATAGCGGTGGTTCTGCGCCACAAGGTCGGCGTTTTCGTTGACCAGCGCCTGGCGCATGCGTTCGGCATGGTCGATGTTGTCGCAGAAGACGATGGTCTTGTCGAAGCGGTTGCTGGCTTTCAGGTATTCGCTGATCTTGCGCGCCACCACGTGCGTGCGCTGTTCCAGCACAAGCGTCTTGTCAAAATCACGCTGGTTATAGATTCGGTCTTCGATCTCGTTGCCGTGCTTGTCGAGCATGCCCTTGTCGGGACGCCAGCCGGTCAGGTCTTTGTCCAGGTCGATGCGCACCACCTTGTAGGGCGCGAGAAAGCCATCGTCGATGCCCTGGCGTAGCGAGTAGGTATAGATGGGCTCACCGAAGTAGTCGATGTTGGATACGTCCTTGGTTTCCTTGGGCGTAGCGGTCAGGCCAATCTGTGTGGCGGAATGGAAATACGTCAGGATCTCGCGCCAGGCCGAATCTTCGGCGGCGCTGCCTCGGTGGCATTCGTCGATCACGATCAGATCGAAGAATTCCGGGCTGAACTGCTTGTAGATGTTCCGTTCTTCTTCGTTACCGGTAACGGCCTGGTAAAGCGACAGGTAGATCTCATACGACTTGTTGGCCTGCCGCTTCTGGATCTTGGTCATCGCTGCGCCGAACGGCTTGAAGTCGTTGGTCATGGTCTGATCGACCAGGATGTTGCGGTCAGCCAGGAACAGGATGCGTTTCTTGGCACGCGACTTCCACAACCGCCAGATGATCTGGAAGGCGGTATAGGTCTTGCCTGTGCCCGTGGCCATCACCAGCAGAATGCGCTTCTGCTCTTTGGCAATCGCCTCGATGGTCTTGTTGATGGCGAGCAATTGGTAGTAACGGGGCGTCTTGTTGCTACCGTCGCTGTAGTAGTCCTGGGCTACCAGGGCCTGTTGCTGTGTGCTCAGCCCTTGATGCTCTGCCCACCATTGCCACAGCGTATCGGCACTGGGGAACTCATCCAGGCTCAGTTCGCGCTCGATCACACCGTCCTTGGCGATCTTGTTGTGGAACAGGAAGCCATCTCCATTGCTGCTGAATACGAAAGGCACTTGCAGCATTTCGGCATAGCCGAGGGCCTGTTGCATACCCGAGCCGATGGCATGCTTGTTGTCCTTGGCTTCGATGACGGCAATGGGCAGGTTGGGCTTGTGGAACAGCACGTAGTCGGCGCGCTTGTGCTGACCACGTGTGTGCAGTTTGCCGCGCACGATAATGCGCCCCTTGGTCAGCAGAAACTCTTCGCGTACCTGGGTCAGGACGTCCCATCCAGCCCCTTCTAGCGCTGGCGTGATGAACTTGGTGCAGATGTCACGTTCGCTGAGCGCCTGCTTATTCATAGGATGTTGCTCCTTCCATGTCGGCATTGCCCGTTGCTTCTACCCATCGCCCGCCGCCCAGCAATCAATCCCGCATCCTATTCCATGCGCCTGCCAAGCTTTACCTCAACTGCGCAATACCCTGCCCCCTTCCCGCCCGGGTGGAAACTTAAGGAATTCAGCCTCAGGCTGGCTAAGTCGTTCGGAGCCCGACACCCGCCCAATGCTATGAATTCTGCGGACACGAAGATATCACTGCTGCAAAGAGAAAAGGCGCCGCAGCGCCTTTTCTCTAACTGCATCACACCCGCAATTTCACTCCCACTCGATCATCAACAAGCCACGCAAGTCCGCGTGGTTAAAGGGTTTGGCTTTGATCGACATAGGCCCATACCGCCGCTTTTACCGTCAGGGAAACACGCCCTTTCCTGGCGCGGGTTTGCGCGGCATCGGCTCATCATCAATCAGCTTTAATCATACCGAACAAGGGGCCGAACTTCATCCTCTCGCCTCGCGCTGTGATTCCGCATACGAGAGCTTCTTTCGACCCATCATGCGATGCGATGCCGAACCCAAGTGGCTGCCTCTTCAACGGAAGACATGACCCGGCACGGGAAATCGCGTTCGATGCTCAAGTGCCGCTGCGTCAGAAGCGTGTGCATAGGCCCGTCCGTCAAAAGGACATCGCAGTAGCCTAACGCAGCGCCGGCATGATGAAAGTCGAATATGTCGTTGGCATTCAGCTTCTGCGTGCGATTCCAGCGTAGCGCCGCATGCAACAGAGCACCAACTTGCAGCGTGCGCAGAGCACGCCGACCGACTGGCTTCCGGACTGCTGCCCGTAGCAAGCCGAGACACTGCCTCGTGATTCCTTCCCGCTCATCTGCTGAAGGTTGGATGCCGAGGCCGAGCGACTTCACGGCCATGTCGTGCAGCACCTCGGCGGCGATCGGAGCTGCGAGTTCCAAGACACCATTAATCTCGTCGCGATAGACCTGCGCGAAGCTCTTCATCGACGGAGCGTGCGCCGCGTTGTCACGATTCAGCCGATCGGCAATGTCGACGAATGGCGAGGCGGGCGGCCAAGCGTCCCCGATGGTCTCAACCATCGTCGATAAAGAAACCTCCCAGAGGTGGTCGAAGAACGCCTTCTGAATGACGAGTCGCTCATCCTCTGGGAAGGCTGTGGCCACTGGATGCTGGACACCCAGGATGTACGGGACCTTGGTCCAGACCAAGTGTTCCAATGGATGAACGCTGTGCCCAACATTCGCATGGAGGAAATGCGCCACTTCCGTTGCCACGCGCGTCGGTTCGGGACTAAGCGTGATGCCGCAGCTCAGCTCGTCAATCAGTTCGGCCGTTGCACCCCGGGTTACTGGGTCCGACTGCTTCATTAGGGCGTGTTAACACTAATGGCGACGGCGACGATTGCGCCAGAAAATCTCCGACATGGAGATCACGCCCGAACAATTCGCTACCATTGAACACTGCCTGCCCAGGCAGCGTGGCAACGTCAGCCTGAGCAATCTGCAGGTGGTCAATGCGATCCTCTATGTGGCCGAACATGGTTGCAAGTGGCGCGGACTGCCCAAACGCTTCGGCAACTGGCACACGATTTACACGCGCATGAATCGCTGGACCAAAGCTGGCGTCCTGGATCGCATGTTCGAGGAGTTGCAGCGTGCGCAAGTCGTGCGTATCAGGATCGAAGCCGTCTCGCTGGACTCCACAAGCATCAAGGTCCATCCCGACGGCACAGGGGCACTAAAAAAAAGGTCCGCAGTCCATCGGAAAGTCCCGAGGCGGATGGAACACCAAGATTCATATGGTTGCCGCGGATGCTCGAACGGCCGTGACGTTTTGCCTCTCGCCTGGGCAGGCGCACGACGCACCCGAAGGCCGGCGCCTGCTCAGCAGTCTTGGGCCGACCAGCAGACCGGTGCATTTGTTGATGGACCGTGCCTACGAAGGCAACGAGACACGGCAGCTGGCACTGGATCTGGGTTTCATTCCGGTGGTGCCACCAATGAAGACGCGGATCGAACCGTGGGACTACGACCGCGAGATGTACAAGCGCCGCAATGAGGTGGAGCGGTTGTTCCGTCGACTCAAAGGCTATCGCCGTATCTTCTCGCGGTTCGAGAAACTCGACCTCATGTTCCTGGGCTTCATCAGCTTCGTGCTCGTCGCTGATGGACTGAGGATGTGTTAACAGGCCCTAGTAAACGGCAGCGGATTTATCGAGCTTTGTTGGTTTTGCCCACCAGAGGTGGGTATAGGAAGTTCAACCGCCCTTTTTGGCGAGTCTGGCGGGTAGGAAGCGGCCGCGCAAGCGCCGCTTTGGGCACAGATCGGGCACAGATCGGGGGTTCATGCGTGGGTTTTCGACATCGCGGGGCCACGCAGCGGCTCAGTGCGTAGCCATTTCTCACCGAATCCCGGCACAGGGCCGAGCGCAGCCCTGCGGGGTCGTGGCCGCATCGGATCCGACTCTGGCTTGGCTGCCGGCTGTGTGGCCGGCACCTCGTCACGCGGCCGGCGGCGGCGCGCGCGCTGCGGGCCGGTAGTGCGCTTGCTCCAGCGCGCCGTGTTTCTCGAAGTGGGCGAGGATGGCGCGAATGGCCTTGGGGTCTTCGATGCTGGCGACGATCCGCACCGCGCCGCCGCAGTGGGCGCAGGTGGTGA
>NZ_JASJSQ010000071.1:0-26058 GCF_030236855.1 Stenotrophomonas maltophilia group sp. Smal13 | reverse complement strand
ACCAAGGCCACCCCCGGCATCGCCCTGGCGACCCGCGTGGCCGGCCAGGACACCCTGCTGCCGGCGCCGCTGCTGGCCCTGCTGGTGTCGCTGCACCGCGCGGTGGAACCGGGCCGGCAGGCACGGCTGCTGGCGCGCCGCGAGCGCCAGGCGTTCTTCGACCAGGGCGGCCTGCCGGACTTCCGCGAAGACACCGCCACGATCCGCAGCGGCGACTGGCGCGTTGCCCCGCTGCCGGCCGCGCTGCAGGACCGCCGCGTCGAGATCACCGGCCCGACCGACCCGAAGATGGTCATCAACGCGCTGAACTCCGGCGCCAAGGTGTTCATGGCCGACTTCGAGGATTCGACCTCGCCGACCTGGCGCAACCTGCTGGCCGGGCAGCAGTCGCTGGCCGCCGCGGTGCGTGGCGATCTCGAATACACCGCACCCAATGGAAAGCACTACGCCCTGCGCCCGTACGACGAGCAGGCGGTGCTGATCGTGCGCCCGCGTGGCTGGCACCTGGACGAGAAGCATGTGCGCATCGATGGCCAGTTCATTGCCGGTGGCCTGTTCGACGCAGCGGTGTTCGCCTTCCACAACGCCCGCACCCTGCAGGCGAAGGACCGCGGCCCGTACTTCTACCTGCCCAAGCTGCAGAGCATGGAGGAAGCGGCGCTGTGGGAGACCGCGCTGTCGCACATCGAAGGCATGCTCGGCCTGCCGCACGGCCAGATCAAGGTGACCGTGCTGATCGAAACGCTGCCGGCGGTGTTCGAGATGGATGAGATCCTGCACGCGCTGCGTGATCGCATCGTCGGCCTGAACTGCGGGCGCTGGGACTACATCTTCTCGTACCTGAAGACCTTCCGCCGCCACGCCGACCGCGTGCTGCCCGAGCGCGGCCAGGTGACCATGACCCAGCCGTTCCTGAAGGCGTATTCGGAGCTGCTGATCCAGACCTGCCATCGCCGCGGTGCGCATGCGATGGGCGGCATGGCCGCGCAGATTCCGATCAACAACGATGCCGCCGCCAACGAGCAGGCGATGGCCCGCGTGCGCGCCGACAAGCTGCGCGAGGTCACTGCCGGCCACGACGGTACCTGGGTGGCGCACCCGGCGCTGATTCCGGTGGCGATGGCGATCTTCGACGAACACATGCCCGGTGCGAACCAGCACAGCGTGCTGCGCCAGGATGTGCGCGTGGGCCGCGACGAACTGATCGCACGGCCGCCCGGCACCATCACCCGCGCCGGCTTCGAAGGCAACGTGGAAGTCTGCGTGCGCTATCTGGCGGCATGGCTGGATGGCAACGGCTGCGTGCCGATCCACCACCTGATGGAGGACGCGGCCACCGCGGAGATCAGCCGCAGCCAGCTGTGGCAGTGGCTGCATACGCCGGGCCAGCAGCTGGACGATGGCACTGCGATCGATCTGGCGTTGCTGGATTCCACCCTCTCGCAGCTGCCGGCACGGCTCGGCGATACCGCCGCGCTGCCCGGTGGCACACGCATCGGCGAGGCCATCGCCCTGCTCGGCGAACTGAGCCGCAGCGACGAACTGACCGATTTCCTGACCCTGCCGGCCTACGCGCGCATCGACTGACCGACTGCCCGCAAACCCGCCGTTTCCCTCCCCGCTGCACGCACGAACCGAACTGGAGAAAGACATGAGCAAGCTGCCCACTGCCGAACAGATCCAGCACGACTGGGATACCAACCCGCGTTGGGAAGGCATCCAGCGCAACTACAGCGCCGCCGACGTGGTGCGCCTGCGCGGCACCGTCCACATCGAGCATTCGCTGGCCCGCCTGGGCGCAGAGAAGCTGTGGGCGTCGCTGCATGAGCGCGAGTTCGTCAACGCGCTGGGTGCGCTGACCGGCAACCAGGCCATGCAGCAGGTCAAGGCCGGCCTGAAGGCGATCTACCTGTCCGGCTGGCAGGTGGCGGCCGACGCCAACCTGGCCGGGCAGATGTACCCGGACCAGTCACTGTACCCGGCCGATTCGGTGCCGGCGGTGGTCAAGCGCATCAACAACACCCTGCTGCGCGCCGACCAGCTGCACCACGCCGAAGGCAAGGACGACATCGACTTCCTGCAGCCGATCGTGGCCGATGCCGAAGCCGGTTTCGGCGGCGTGCTCAATGCGTTCGAACTGATGAAGGCGATGATCGAGGCCGGTGCCGCCGGCGTGCATTTCGAAGACCAGCTGGCCTCGGTGAAGAAGTGCGGCCACATGGGCGGCAAGGTGCTGGTGCCGACCCGCGAGGCCATCGAGAAGCTCAACGCTGCGCGCCTGGCCGCCGACGTGCTGGGCGTGCCGACCCTGCTGGTGGCGCGTACCGATGCCGAGGCCGCGGATCTGCTGACCAGCGACATCGATGGCAATGACAAGCCGTTCGCCACCGGCGAGCGCACGGTGGAAGGCTTCTACAAGACCCGCAACGGCCTGAACCAGGCGATCAGCCGTGGCCTGGCCTATGCGCCCTACGCCGACCTGGTGTGGTGCGAGACCGGCAAGCCGGACCTGGAGTTCGCACGCAAGTTCGCCGAGGCGATCCATGCCAAGTTCCCGGGCAAGCTGCTGGCCTACAACTGCTCGCCCAGCTTCAACTGGAAGAAGAACCTGGACGACGCCACGATCGCCAAGTTCCAGAAGGAGCTGGGCAGCTACGGCTACAAGTTCCAGTTCATCACCCTGGCCGGCTTCCATGCGCTGAACTACGGCATGTTCAATCTGGCCCACGGCTACGCGCGCCGCCAGATGAGCGCGTTCGTCGAGTTGCAGGAAGCCGAGTTCGAGGCGGCAGAGCGCGGCTTCACCGCGGTCAAGCACCAGCGCGAGGTCGGCACCGGCTACTTCGATGCCGTGACCCAGGCGATCCAGCAGGGCCAGTCGTCGACCACTGCGCTGACCGGCTCCACCGAGGAAGAGCAGTTCCACGGCGGGCGCAGCGAACGCGCGGCGTGATGCGGTAGTGCCGGCCGCTGGCCGGCAACCACGTGATCCTCCGGGCACCACAGGGAAGCCGGCCAGCGGCCGGCGCTACCGAAGCTTCGGAATCCGATCAGGGTGGCCAGGGAAGGGCCAGACAACGCCGGCCGGTCGGGGGACCTGCCGGCGTTGTTGTATCGATGCAATCGCGTCGGAAGCAGGCAGCGTCAATCAGGCGCACCCTGCCTGCCGGCAACTTGGCCGAACCCTCGTGAAGACCGCCATCGGATTGATCCGGCAGGACTTTTGCGCGGACACCCATGACCAGAACGGCATCACGCATCTTCACATCAGGCAAGATCGCCGGGGCATTAAAAATGAGATAGGGCGCACAGTTTAAAGCGGTGCTATGCTCCGCGGCTCACCAGGGGACGCTGGCGGCAGGTGCAGGGAATGACCGGCAGGGGTGCGGCCGAGAACGTTGACGCAACGACAGGTATCGCTCAAGTGGCGATGGCCGAGGTCGTGCATGCGTTGCTTTCGGAAGCTGAGGTCGAATTGTTCGCGAAGTTCGCCCGCCGATGCAAGTTCCATGCCGGACAGTGGATTTTCCAGCGCGGGCACCGCGGCGAGCGGATGTATGTGATCCTCGAGGGTCAGATCGAACTGGATTTCGGCGAAGACCTGGTGATCAAGACGTTGGGTCAGCGTGAGTTCTTCGGAGAGCTAGGCCTGTTGGTCGGTGATCACCTGCGCAGTGCCGGAGCGCGCGCGCTGTTCGATTGCGAGGTACTGGAGCTGGGCCCGACTGATTTCCAGCAACTGGTCGACATCGATCCCGGGCTGGTTTCGCACTTCCTGCGGCGCACGATCATGCGCGTGCTGACCAATGAGCAGGCCCTGATCAGCCAGTTGCGTCGACGCAACCATGATCTGGAAACCGCACTCGACAATCTTTACATCACCACCCACCAGCTGACCCATACCCGTGAGCTGGTGCGCACCGATGAGCTGACCGGTCTGCACAACCGGCGTGGATTGACGCTGTATCTGCAGGAATGCCGTGCGCAGCAGGACGACCAGCCACAGGCATTGCTGTTGATCGATTGTGACCGTTTCAAGCAGATCAACGATCGGCATGGGCACCAGGCCGGAGACCGCGTGCTGCAGAGCATGGGCAACATCCTGCGTTCGATGGCCGGGGAGCACGATCTTGCATGCCGCTTGGGCGGCGATGAGTTCTGCCTGCTGCTGCGCCGCGGTAATCATGACCTTGTGCAGCATGCGGCGGAGTTCATCCTGGCTGCCGTACACGGCCTGATCGAGCGCAATCACGCTACGCCACACGTGAGCCTGGTCAGTATCGGTGCCTGTCTGCTGCAGCCGGAGGCGGGCTGGAGCGAATGGTATGCGTGTGCCGATCGCGCGCTGTACCGCGCCAAGCGCGCGGGCGGGGACTGCCTGCGCTGGGGTCCTGATCCAGATCCCGACCACGGACAATGACCACAGGAGGTGGCAATGGACATTCCGCAGGAACCTACGCCACTGCAGAGCCCTCTGTTACGGGCGCTGCTGTTCACTGACCTGTGCGATTCGCTGCAGCTGGTCGAAAGCATCGGCGACATCGCCGCAGCCGAACTGTTCCAGCAGCACGATCGCCTGGTACTGGGGTTGCAGCAGCGCTGGAACGGGCAGTTGATTGATCGTTCCGATGGGCTGTTCATGCTGTTCGAGCGCACCATCGATGGTGTTGGATTCGCACTGGCCTACCAGAGTGCCGTGGATTCGCTCGGCCGTGAGCGCGGCATCGTACTGCGGGCGCGGGCCGGGCTGCATGTCGGCGACGTGCTGCTGTGGAACAACAGCGCCGAGGCGATGGCGCATGGCGCCAAGCCGGTGGAAGTGGAAGGTCTGGCCAAGCCGATGGCCGCTCGCCTGATGCAGCTGGCCTGGCCGGGCCAGGTGCTGCTCTCGTCCACGGCCGAGGAGATGGCGCGCCGGGCCAGCAGTGAGTTGCCTTGGGCCGCCGACGAACTGCGTTGGAAGGACCACGGGCGGTGGCGTTTCAAAGGCATCAGTGAACGCCAGGAAGTCTTCGAAGTCGGCCTGCGCGGCAGCGCGCCGCTGCGTCGGCCACGTTCCGGCGAGAAGGCATGGCGCGATCTCCCGCTGTGGCAGCGCCCCGCGGCACTGGTGACGGAAGTGGCGCTGGCGATGGCGCTGTGCGTGCTGCTGTGGACACTGCTGCGGCCAGCACCGGCCATCGCCTTCGCCGAACGCGACTGGGTGATCGTGGCGGCGGTGCACAACGCCACGGCTTATCCGCAGCTGGACAGCAGCCTGGAGCAGGCGCTGTACATCAGCCTGGGGCAGTCGCGTTTCGTCAACATCCTCAGCGAGCTGAAGGTTCGCGACACCCTGCAGCTGATGCAGCGTCCTCCGCAGGCGAGGCTGGACCGCAGGCTGGCCATCGAGGTTGCGTTGCGCGATGGGGTGCGTGCGGTACTGATCCCCAGTGTGCTGGAGCTCAACGGCAAGGTACGGGTCAGTGTGGAGGTGGTCGATCCCCGCACGGGCCAGACCGTCTACACCCGCTACGCCGATGGACGTGGGCTGGACTCGATCCTGGCCTCGACCGATCACGTGGTTGCCGCGCTGCGCACCGACCTTGGTGAAGCGCTGCGCGACGTCGGCGCTGACCAGCGACCGCTGCCTACCGTGGCCACCTCCAACCTTGATGCACTGCATGCCTATGCCAAGGGGGTTGATGCCACCGCAGCGGCACGCTATGACGATGCGCTGATGTTCTTCGAGCAAGCGACCCGGCTGGATCCTGCCTTCGCCTTCGCCTACGTCGGGCAGATGAACATCCAGCATGCCAAGGGCAACCTGGAGCAGGCCGCGGCGCTGTACCAGAAGGCAGTCAGCCAGCGCGCGCACCTGACCGCGCGCGACCAGCTGTATCTGGATGCCTGGGCAGCGGATTTCGAGGGTGCCCCGCCGGCACGCATCGCAGACAAGTGGCGGATGCTGACCGAGCTGTATCCGGATGATCCGGCCGGCTGGATGAACTACGCCAAGATCCTCTATACCCAGGGTGACTACGACGGGGCGCTGGCCGCCGCGCAGCCATTGCTTGCCCGACAGCATTCGCGCCGCGCGCTGGTGCTGGTGTTCGTTGCCCGCACGCAGATGGCCCGGGGCGAAATTGCGGCCGCCGCAGCGGCATTGCGTGGCGCTCGCCTGCACCCCGGCTGGAATGGTGATGCAATGGAGCCCCTGCTGTCCGCGTTGTCCGGTGATTTCGACGTGGCCAATGCCGGTTTCGCGGCAATGGCATCACCGGGCCCGGGCGCGCGCATGCTGCGGGCAGCAGTGCTGGCGATGCAGGATCGCAGGACCGAGGCGGCCAGTGACATGCAACAGGCCGCCGCCCAGTGCACGGTGGGTACCGGACTGTGTGACATCCTGGCATTGCAGGCGCTGGCCTGGGATGAGCCGCCCGCCGGAGCACAGCAGCAGGCATACCTGCATGTTCTGGATCGCGCGCTGGCTGCGGTCGATCGCACACAACCGGCGCTGGCGCGCCGCAACGCGTTCATTGCCCTCGCCGCGGCCTACCATGCCGCGCGTGCTGGCCAGAATGCGGTGGTGATGCAGCGGCGCGGGGCGCTGCAGGCCTTGCCTGAGCGTGATGCCGACCCGCGCCTGCGTGAACTGTGGGACCTGCTGCAGGCGCGCCTCGCGCTGAACCAGGGGCAGGTAGCGCGCGCGCAGTCGCTGCTTGCCGGGCACCCCGACGCAAGTCTGTTCCAGTGGCGGGTCCTGCAGATCGACCTGGCCAACGCCAGCGGCGACTACGCTGCTGCCCTGCGCCAGGCACAATGGCTGGAGCGTCATCGAGGCCTGGCGTTTGCTGAAGATGTCGGCGACTACGCACTGCTTCCACTGAACGCGATGGATGTTCAGCGGTTGGCGTCATCCGGCACCACGGCCGTGGCAAGCAAGGCCAGGGCGCGCGTACCCTGACGCAGGCTTATTGATCCAGGCCGGGCAGGCCGTCTTCGAACAGGAACGGCACGGTGAACGCAGCGCGCACATCCAGCAACTGGCTCATGCGTGTAGCCGCACCTGCGAATTCCGCCTTGCCGCCCAGCGAGGAGAGCGGCGCGCGGCATGCACGCACGGTTTCTTCGTCCGCACCAAGTGCGAGCAGGGCCAGGCCCGGGTCCCTGGCAAACTCGGCCCGGAAGGCATCATCACTGGACAGACGCTCCAGCAGCTGTTGGACAACGTCGGCGGAAAGAGGAGAAACAGACATGGGACCGGCACCGGCAGAATGGGAAAATGGAAGTATCGGCGGTGGAGCTGCGAAGTTGATGGGTACCTGCACCCGCCACGCCATGATCGGCGTCCCGCACAGCCCTCGGACGCCATTGCGATGAGATTCCGTCGTTGCCGGACACTGTTCGTCGAACCGGTCGAACGCCCGTCCTTCAACCTGGACGAACTGTTGGCCGGTGGTACCGGCGTGCAGCTGCAGCCGGTCCTGCAGGTGCGCGCGGCGCACCTGCCGTCGGTGCAGGTGATCGACGCGGAAAGCTGTGCCTGGTTGCTGGCCTGCAGTGCAGAACAGTGGCAGCGGTTGCCAGAAGCCACCGACGCGCGCGGCCGGGTGCTGTCACTGCTGCAGAAGGGCCTGTTGGTCAGCGATGATCCAGCCTATGCGGACGTCTGCGCTGCCGAGAAGCGGCTGCGCGACAGCCAGTGGTGGCCGTTGTCCGCGTTGCACTACCAGCACTCGCGCTGGGACGGCGTGGACAGTGTCGGCGACATGCAACGCAGCCAGCTGGTGACCGCGCAGGACCTGGTGCGCAGCTTCGGCCCGCCGCCTACCGAGGCACCCGCCCGCCGCCCTGGCGCGCAGCCGTTGCCGCGTTGCGACGACGATCCGATGCAGGCGCAGCTGCAGGCGCGTACCACCTGCCGCAACTACGACAGCGCTCGCCCGGTGCCGTTACCGATGCTGGCCCTGTTGCTGCAGCAGGTGCTGATGGCACAGGCGCAGGTGGAAACCGGACCCGGCGTGCGCTTCCTGAAGAAGAATGTGCCGTCCGCCGGCAGTCTTCACCCGCTGGAGGCGTATGTGGTGGCGCTTAATGTGGAAGGACTGCCGCCAGGCCTCTATCACTACCATGCCACCGCCCACGAGCTGGGCCCGATGCCGGCACCGCCCGGCGATCTGGGCCGTTTCTGCCAACGCTTGCTGGCCGGTCAGGACTGGTTCGCCAATGCGCAGGTGCAGCTGATCCTGACGTGTCGCTTCGAACGAACGTTCTGGAAGTACCGTGGCCATGCCAAGGCCTATCGCGCGATCACCCTGGATGCCGGCCATGTATCGCAGGCGATCTACAGCGCGGCGACCGCGCAGGGGCTGGGCGCCTTCGTCACTGCGGCGATCAACGAGGCCGAGGCCGAACGGGTGTTGGGTCTGCAGCCGATGTCCGAGGGCGTACTGGCGGTTTGCGGTGTTGGCTGGCGCGCCGCCGAGCGGGTGACGGCGGAGCTGGATCCCCTTGGCCGCGCATGGCCGGCCGCGCATTGATCGACAACGCGCGGCCCTCCTCGGTCACGCCGCTTCGAAATCCACCAGTACCGCGCCATCACCCACCTGGTCGCCGGCCTTGGCGCGGTAGCCCTTCACCGTGCCATCGGCCGGTGCCTGCAGGGTGTGCTCCATCTTCATCGCCTCCAGCACCACCAGCGGCGTACCGCGCTTGACCTCGGTACCGGCCGCGACCAGCGTGGCCACGATCTTGCCCGGCATCGGGGCCAGCAGGCTGCCGGCATCGGCCACGGCGTGGTCCGATTCGCCCACCGGATCGTGCAGGGTGAAGCGGTGCTGGCCATCGGCGCCGAACAGATACAGCTGGTCGCCTTCGCGCAGCAGCTGCGGTGACCAGCGGCGCTCGCCCAGCTGCACGGTCAGATGCTGTGCATCGGCCGTGCCAAGCACCTGCACCGGCGCGGCGTCATCGCGGTGCACGCGCCAACCATCGGCCTGCGCCCACACCTTCAGCGTGTGCCTGCGTTCGCCCTGCTGCAGCGGCAACACGCGCGGCGCGGACGCGCCGAGGCGCCAGCCATCCTGTGCTCGCCACGGCGAATGCGGGTCGCGCGCATCGCTGCCGGCGTGCGCGGTGCTCGCCACCGCGGCCACCGCGGCCAGCAGCCACAGCGCGTCGTCGCTGTCGCCCACCGCACTCAATGCGACCTGCTCGCGTTCGATCAGCGCGGTGTCCAGCTTGGCGTGCGCGAACGAATCCGTGTTCACCAGGCGGCGCAGGAAGCCGGCATTGGTGGTCACGCCCACCACCTGGCAGTCGGCCAGTGCCTGGCTCATGCGGCGCAGCGCGGCAACGCGGTCCACGTCCCAGACGATCAGCTTGGCGATCATCGGGTCGTAGTACGGGGTGATGCTGTCGCCTTCCTCCACGCCGGTATCCACCCGCACGTTGGCCGACGGCGTCGGCAGGCGCAGGCGGCGCAGGGTGCCGGTGGACGGCAGGAAGCCACGGTCGGCATCCTCGGCGTACAGCCGCGCTTCGATTGCGTGGCCGTGGATGGCCAGCTGTTCCTGGCGCAACGGCAACGGTTGGCCCGAAGCCACGCGCAGCTGCCACTCCACCAGGTCGGTGCCGGTGATGTACTCGGTGACCGGGTGCTCGACCTGCAGGCGGGTGTTCATTTCCATGAAGTAGAAATCGCCGTCCGGGCCGGCGATGAACTCCACCGTGCCGGCACCGACGTAGCCCACCGCGCGCGCGGCATCGACTGCCGCCTTGCCCATTGCAGCACGACGTTCTGCGCTCATGCCCGGCGCCGGCGCCTCTTCCAGCACCTTCTGGTGGCGGCGCTGCACCGAGCAGTCGCGCTCGAACAGATAGACCGCCTCACCGTGGCTGTCGCCGAACACCTGGATCTCGATATGGCGCGGGCGCTCGACATACTTCTCGACCAGCACATGGTCGTTGCCGAACGCCGAGGCCGCCTCGCGCTGGCAGCTGGCCAGCGCATCGACGAAGTCCTCGCTGCGCTCGACCTTGCGCATGCCCTTGCCGCCGCCGCCGGCGCTGGCCTTGATCAGCACCGGGTAACCGATGGCGTCGGCCTGTGCGCGCAGGAAGTCCGGCGCCTGCTGGTCGCCGTGATAGCCGGGGGTCAGCGGCACACCGGCCTTGGCCATCAGCGCCTTGGCCGCGCTCTTGTCGCCCATCGCGCGGATGGCGCTGGCCGGCGGGCCGATGAAGGTGATGCTGGCCGCCGCGCAGGCATCGGCGAAGTCGGCATTCTCGGACAGGAAGCCGTAACCGGGGTGGATCGCCTGCGCGCCGGTCAGGCGTGCGGCATCGAGCAGGGCATCACCGCGCAGGTAGCTCTCACGTGCGGCGGCAGGACCAATGTGGATGGCTTCGTCGGCCAGCCGCACGTGGCGCGCGTTGCGGTCAGCATCGGAATACACCGCCACGGTGGCGATGCCGAGGCGACGGCAGGTGGCGATGACGCGGCAGGCGATCTCGCCGCGGTTGGCGATCAGGACTTTGGTGAACATGGCAACAGACTCGGTCATGGCACGGGTTACATGCGGAACACGCCGAAGCGCGTCTGCTGCGGGGCGGCGTTGAGGCTGGCCGACAGCGCCAGGGCCAGCACGCGGCGGGTGTCGGCCGGATCGATCACGCCGTCATCCCACAGGCGCGCGCTGGCGTAGTACGGATGGCCCTGCTGCTCGAACTGGTCGCGGATAGGTGCCTTGAATGCATCTTCCTCCACTGCCGGCCACTGGCCGCCCTTGGCTTCGATGCCATCGCGCTTGACCGTGGCCAGCACGCTGGCGGCCTGTTCGCCGCCCATCACGCCGATGCGCGCGTTCGGCCACATCCACAGGAAGTTCGGCGAGTACGCGCGGCCGCACATGCCGTAGTTGCCGGCACCGAACGAACCACCGATGACCACGGTGAACTTGGGCACCTTGGCACAGGCCACGGCCATCACCAGCTTGGCGCCGTCCTTGGCGATGCCGCCCTGTTCGTACTTGCGGCCGACCATGAAGCCGGTAATGTTCTGCAGGAACACCAGCGGGATGTTGCGCTGGGTGCACAGCTCGATGAAGTGTGCGCCCTTCAGTGCCGACTCGGAGAACAGGATGCCGTTGTTGGCGATGATGCCGATCGGGTAGCCGTTCAGATGCGCAAAGCCGGTCACCAGCGTTGCGCCGTAGCGCGGCTTGAACTCATCGAAGCGCGAGCCATCGACCAGGCGCGCGATGACCTCGCGCACGTCGTAGGGCTTGCGCGTGTCGGCCGGGATCACGCCATACAGCTCGTGCGCCGGCAACAGTGGTTCCTCGTTGGCCTGCACCGCCATCGCCGGCTCCGGCTTGCGCCAGTTCAACTGCGCGATGATCGCGCGCACCCGCGCCAGCGCCTGCAGGTCGTTGTCGGCCATGTGGTCGGCAACGCCGGAAATGCGCGTGTGCACGTCGGCACCGCCCAGTTCCTCGGCCGTCACCACTTCACCGGTGGCGGCCTTCACCAGCGGTGGGCCGCCGAGGAAGATCGTGCCCTGCTCGCGCACGATCACCGTCTCATCGCTCATCGCCGGCACATAGGCGCCGCCGGCGGTGCAGCTACCCATCACGCAGGCAATCTGCGGGATGCCCTGCGCGGACAGGTTGGCTTGGTTGTAGAAGATGCGGCCGAAATGATCGCGGTCGGGGAACACCTCGTCCTGCAGCGGCAGGAAGGCGCCACCGGAATCGACCAGGTAGATGCAGGGCAGGTGGTTCTGCTCGGCGATCTCCTGCGCGCGCAGGTGCTTCTTCACCGTCATCGGGTAGTAGGTGCCGCCCTTGACCGTGGCGTCGTTGGCCACGATCACGCATTCCACGCCGCTGACGCGGCCGATGCCGGCCACCACGCCCGCGGCGGGCACGGCGTCTTCGTACATGCCGTGCGCGGCCAGCGGCGCGATTTCCAGGAAGGCGCTGCCGGGATCGAGCAGGGCGTCGATGCGGTCGCGCACCAGCAGCTTGCCGCGTGCGGTGTGCTTGGCGCGCGCGGCTTCGCTGCCGCCCAGCGCGGTGCGGGCGAGGGTGGCATGCAGGTCGTCGACCACGGCCTGCATGGCGGCGCGGTTGCTTTCAAACGTTTCGCTGCCCGGTTGCAGCTGGCTGTTCAGGACGGTCATCGCGTTGGCCTTACAGGGTGCGCTGGAACAGTTCGCGGCCGATCAGCATGCGGCGGATCTCCGAGGTGCCGGCGCCGATTTCATACAGCTTGGCGTCGCGCCACAAACGGCCGGTCGGGTACTCGTTGATGTAGCCGTTGCCACCGAGGATCTGGATCGCCTGGCCGGTCAGCCAGGTGGCCTTCTCGGCGGCGTACAGAATGGCACCGGCGGCATCCTGGCGGGTGGTTCGGCCCTGGTCGCAGGCGCGCGCGACGGCATAGACGTAGGCGCGGCACGCGCCCAGGCCCACGTACATGTCGGCAATCTTGGCCTGGATCAGCTGGAAGCTGCCGATCGGTTCGCCGAACTGGTGGCGCTCGTGCACATAGGGCATGACCACGTCCATGGCCGCGGCCATCAGGCCCAGCGGGCCACCGGACAGCACCACGCGCTCGTAATCCAGGCCGGACATCAACACGCGCACGCCACCACCGACCTGGCCCAGCACGTTTTCTTCGGGAATCTCGCAGTCCTGGAACACCAGCTCGCAGGTGGGCGAGGAGCGCATGCCCAGCTTGTCCAGCTTCTGCGCGGTGGAGAAGCCCTCCATGCCCTTCTCGACCAGGAACGCGGTGATGCCCTTGGCACCCGCTTCCATGTCGGTCTTGGCATAGACCACCAGCACGTCGGCGTCCGGGCCGTTGGTGATCCACATCTTGTTGCCGTTGAGCACGTAGCGGTCACCGCGCTTGTCGGCGCGCAGCTTCATCGACACCACGTCCGAACCGGCACCCGGCTCGCTCATCGCCAGCGCGCCGACCAGGCTGCCGTTGCACAGGCCGGGCAGGAAGCGCTGCTTCTGTTCTTCGTTGCCGTTCTTGCGCAGCTGGTTCACGCACAGGTTGGAGTGCGCGCCATAGGACAGGCCGATGCCGCCGGAGGCACGCGAGATTTCTTCCATCGCCACCACATGGGCCAGGTAACCCATGCCGGTGCCGCCGTATTCTTCTTCCACGGTGAGGCCGAGCAGGCCCTGTTCGCCCAGCTTCGGCCACAGGGCCAGCGGGAACTGGTTGCTGGCATCGGCCTCGGCGGCCAGCGGTGCGACCTCGGCGGCGGCAAAATGGGCCACGCTCTGGCGCAGCAGGTCGATGTCTTCGCCAAGGTCGAAGTTCAGGGATGGCACGTGCATTGTGGTGGCTCCACGGCGGGATGGCAGGAAATGGACGCACCCGGCGGGGGAGCGGGCGGCGGTCTGCAGGACCGCTGCCCGCACGGGCGATTGGACCCCAGCGTAGCGGGGTTCGGGTAAGAAGTGAATACAAATTCAAAAATTGAAACTAGAATCAAAACATGGCCTACAAACGCTCTGCACTGATGGAAGAACGCCTGGCCGGGGCCCGTGAACGGATCCTGCTGGCCACCCGTGAGCTGGTCGCCACCGGGGGCTGGCGCAATGCCCCGGTGACCGCCGTGGCGACCCAGGCGGGGGTGTCCACCGGCCTGATCTACCGGCACTTCCCGTCCAAGGCCGAGCTGTTCGTGGAGGTGCTCAACGCCGCGGTGGCCCACGAGGTCGCGATCATGGAGCGCATCGCCAGCGGCCCGGAGGTGGCCAGCGAGCGCCTGCGGTTGGCGATCACCGCCTTCGTCCGCCGCGCCCTGGCCGGGCCGGGGCTGGCGCATGCCTTCATCGTCGAACCGGTCGACCCGGACGTGGAAGCCGAGCGCATGCGTGGTCGTCGTGCCTTCGGCGACGTGTTCCTGCGGCTGGTGGAGGAGGGCGTGGCCGCCGGTGAGCTGCCGGCGCAGGACGCGCATGTGGCCGCCGCCTGCCTCGTCGGCGCCTTCACCGAGGCGATGGTCGGCCCGACCGCGCCCAGCCGCGAAGCACACCGCGACGAAGACGCACTGGTGGATGCGATCTGCAGCTTCTGCCTGCGCGCGATCGGCGCCCGGTAATCCGGTAGCGCCGGCCGCTGGCCGGCTTCTGCACGATCCATCCGGCGGGCTGGCGATGCCGGGCAGCGGCCGGCACTACCGGGTCCGAATGCTGCGCCGCACCAGCAGTGACGCCTGTTGTCGCACGCAAAGCGCGTTCTATACTCGGTCCATCACGCAGTCGCTCAGCCGTGGTCCAACGACTATCAGCCAGGGGTAACGAAGAGTGCGGAATTACGATCTGGAGTTCCTGAAACGCTTCTCCATGGTGATCGCGCTGCTGGCGACCATCACCCTCGGCCTCATCCTCCTTGCCGCTTACATCCACACCCGGATTCCGCCCGAGGTGTCGCCGACCGCGGCCAAGCGCACCGAACAGCGCATCTCGCCCACCGGCGCGGTCTATGCCGGCAGCACCGGCGCCGCCGCGCAGGCTGCGGCCAAGGCCGCCGCGCTGGCCAAGGCCGCCTCGCAGGTGGCCTACGGCGGCACCAAGGACGGCAAGGTCATCTTCGACAACCTGTGCACCGCCTGCCACACCACCGGCGTGGGCATGGCGCCGACGCTGGACCATTCGCACTGGGACAAGCGCATCGCACAGGGCAAGGACACTCTCTACAAGCACGCCATCGAGGGCTATACCGGTCCGGATGGCGGCATCATGCCGCCCAAGGGCGGCAACCCGGCGCTGACCGAGGAACAGATCCACGCCACCGTGGACTGGATGCTGGGCAACCTGAAGTAACCGGTAGTGTCGGCCGCTGGCCGGCAACCACGCATGGCTTGAAGGTCATGAGGTTGCCGGCCAGCGGCCGGCACTCCCCAGGCTTTGCCCACCAAGGTCAAAACCCTGCCCGCAGGCGGGGTTTCGTATTTCAGGGTTAGTCTGTGCGCCTCTTCCATGGAGTCGCCCGTCGATGCGCCGCCGTTCCCTCGCCCTTGCCCTGTCCCTGCTGCTGCCGGCCGGCGCCTTTGCCCAGGCCCAGCCGCAGGCCGCACCGGTCGCGTCGCCGTCCGCCGCGCGCAGCAGCGCCACCGTGGTGCTGACCACCGCGCCGGCCGACTGGCGTGCGCTGGATGGCCAGCGCGTGCGCATCGCCGCACCGCTCACCCTGGCCGGCACCGATGGCCTGGAGCGCTTTGGGCAGCTCACCGTGGCCTTCGATGGCCGCCTCTGGCAGCCGACCGAAGTGGCCGCGCCGGGTACTGCCGGCTATGAGCAGGTGATGGCCGACAACCAGCGCCGCCGCCTGCTGCTGGACGACGGCAGCGAAGCCCGCGACCCGGCCAGCGTGGCCTACCTGCCAGCCAACCCGGTGCTGCGCACCGGCATGCAGCTGCGCAATGTGGAAGGTGTCGTGCACGTGGACGCACAGGGCCGTCCGCGCCTGCAGGTCGAGGGTGCACTCACGTTGCCCGAGCTGAAGCGTCCGGCGGTGCCGACGGTGCCGGGCAGCCTGCATATCGCTGCATTCAACCTGGAGAACTTCTTCAATGGCGATGGCCAGGGCGGTGGCTTCCCGACCCTGCGCGGCGCGCGCACGCTGGAAGAGCACAAGGCGCAGGTCGGCAAGCTGGTGGCCACGGTCAACGCGCTCGGTGCCGACATCGCCGCGTTGATGGAACTGGAAAACGATGGCTATGGCCCGCAGTCGGCCATCGCCGAACTGGTCAGCGCCCTCAACACCGGTCTTGCCGCCGACAAGCAGTGGGCCTTCGTCGATGCCGGCGAGGGGCCGGGCAGCAACCCGATCCGGGTTGGCATCATCTATCGCAGGAGCGCGTTCAAGCCGCTGGGCAAGCCGTTGACCAGAACCGACGGTCCGTTCGCCGAACACAGCCGCGCACCGCTGGCGCAGGCCTTCCAGGGCAAGGGCGCACCGTTCATGGTGGTCGCCAACCATTTCAAGTCCAAGGGCTGCCGTGATGCCAGCGGCGGCGATGCCGACCGCAACGATGGCCAGGGTTGCTGGAATGCCACCCGGGTGGAATCGGCAAAGCAGTTGAACCAGTGGGTGCAGGCCGAAGCTGGCCGCCTGAAGGTGAAGGACGTGGTGCTGCTGGGCGATTTCAACGCCTACGCGATGGAAGACCCGATCCGCACCCTGCATGACCTGGGCTGGCAGGACGCATTCAAGGTCGCCCAGGTCGAGCATCCTTACAGCTACGTCTACAACGGCTATACCGGCCGCCTCGACCATGCGCTGCTGAGCCCGGGCATGGCCCAGCGCCTGCGCGGTGCCGCCGAGTGGCACAGCAATGCCGACGAACAGGACGCCAGCGGCTACCAGGGCCGCAACGTGCAGGGCCCGTGGCGCAGTTCCGACCACGATCCGCTGCTGCTGGGCTTCGATAAATAACGCCCAGCGCCGGGTCGGATCCCATTCCAACGAAATGGGCTCTGACCCCGAGGCCGGGCTCAGCCCCAGGCGATCAATCCAATCGCCAGCACCGCCAGCGCCAGCCCGGCGCGGTTCCACTTCGTGGTGGCCTCGCCGAAGGCGAACACGCCCACCAGCGCGCCCAGCACCACCACGCCGATGTTCATGCCGGCGAACACGGTGGCCGGGCTCTCCGGCATGGACTGATGCGCGTGCACATAGAAAAGAATGTTGCCGCCGTTGAGCAGGCCCAGCAGCGCGCCCGCACCGAGGTTGCGCCAGGCCAACCGGCTGCGGCCACTGGCGTGCCGCCACAGCTGAAGTGCCAGCATCAGCACGAAGGCCACGCTGAAGCTGGCCAGCACCGCCGCCATCGACGGCGTGCCGGACAGCGCCACCTGCTTGAGCAGCACGTCGACCACCGCGAACCCGGCCCAGACGCCCAGCAGCCAGCCCCAGCCACCCGGTGAGGACGCCACCGCCGGGCCGCGCGGGCGCAGGCTGATCGCCACCATCGCCAGCAGGCCCAGGGCGAGACCGGCGAGCTTCCACGGCGTCGCAGTCTGGCCGAAGAACAGGAAGGCGGCGGCCAAAGACAGCAGCAACGACAAGCGCTGCGCCACGTCGCTGCGGACGATGCCGGCCACCGCCACCGCGCGGCCCAGCACCAGGAAGATCGACGGCAGCACCACCGCCAGGGCCAGCAATGACAGCCACGGGGCATGTGGCGCGCGCAGTGCGTCCAGCGGCGGCTGCAGCACCACGGCGGTGAGCGTTGCCGCCACCAGATAGTTCCAGGTGACCATCTGCGAAACATCCAGCTGGCGGCGTCCGGCCACCTTCAACAACACCGAAACCAGCACGCTGCAGATCACGGCCAAGGACAGGTAGAGCATGGGGCGGGCACAGGGCAGGGGCAGGGGACGGTATCATGGTGCCATGCACAAGCCTTCGTTCCCCGTCGCCCCCGGCGAAACCGCCTGCCTCGAACTGGACGGCCCGGCCGGCCCGCTGGAAGTGGTCGTTGACCTGCCCAAGGCCGATGTGCCGGTGCAGCCGATCGTGGCCATCATCTGCCATCCGCTGTCCACCGAAGGCGGCACCCTGCACAACAAGGTGGTCACCATGACCGCCACCACGCTGCGCGAGCTGGGCATCGCCACGGTACGCTTCAACTTCCGCAGCGTCGGCGCGTCGGCCGGTGAGTTCGACCATGGCGTGGGCGAGCAGGACGACCTGAAAGCCGTCGCCGCCTGGGTGCGCAGCCAGCGCCCGGACGACCGCCTGTGGCTGGCCGGTTTCAGCTTCGGCTCGTTCGTATCGCTGAAGGCGGCTGCCGCGCTGCAGCCGGAAGCGCTGATCTCGATCGCACCGCCGGCCGGCCGCTGGGATTTCGATGGCATCGCGCCGCCGGCCCGCTGGCTGGTGATCCAGGGCGAGCAGGACGAGATCGTCGACCCGCAGGCCGTCTACCAGTGGCTGGACACGCTGGACGTCCCGCATGAGCTGGTGCGCATGCCCGAGACCAGCCATTTCTTCCACCGCAAGCTGATCGACCTGCGCGGCGCGCTGACCCACGGCGTCAAGCACTGGCTGGGCGCAGCGGCATGAGTGCAACCGAGCTGACCCCGTCGCAGCGGTACGCGGAAGGGGTTGCCCGTGGCGACTGGCAGAACGACCCGGCCCAGCACGCAGCGCTGGCCGAACTGGACCGCATCCACCTGGGCCTGGTCGACAGCGCCGAAGACGGCTGGCTGGACCGCCTGTCCTCGTTCTGGAAGAAGCCCGAGCCGGTGAAGGGCCTGTACTTCTGGGGCGGCGTCGGCCGTGGCAAGACCTTCCTGGTCGACCTGTTCTACGACGGCCTGCCGATCAAACAGAAGTACCGCACGCATTTCCACCGCTTCATGCGCAGCGTCCACGAGCGCCTGCGCGAGCACCAGGGGCAGAGCGACCCGCTGGCGAAGATCGCCCAGGAATGGCGCAGCAACCTGCGGGTGCTGGTGCTGGACGAATTCTTCGTCACCGACATCGGCGACGCGATGCTGCTGGCACGGCTGCTGGAGCGCCTGTTCGCCGAAGGCGTGACCCTGGTGACCACCTCCAACACGGCGGTGGAGAACCTGTACCTCAACGGCCTGCAGCGCGAGAGCTTCCTGCCGGCCATCGGCCTGCTGCAGCGCTTCTGCGTGGAGCTGTACGCCGAGGGCACCGAGGATTACCGGATGCGCGCGCTGACCCGCTCGCCGGTGTACCGCGCACCGCTGGCCGCCGACAGTGATGAGTGGCTGGCCACGCGTTGGAACGAACTGAGCGGCGGCCAGCCGGCCAAGCCCGGCAACATCGAGATCGAAGGCCGCAAGATCCCGGTGCGCGGCCGTGGCAAGAGCATTGCCTGGTTCGATTTCGCCGCGTTGTGCGAAGGCCCGCGTGGCCCGTCGGATTACATCGAGATCGCCCACGAGTTCAACACCGTGCTGCTGGGCGGCATTCCTGCCTTCGATCGCCTGAACGAAGATGCCGCGCGCCGCTTCGTCAACCTGATCGACGAACTGTACGACCGCCACGTCAACTTGGTCTGCACCGCCAGTACCTCGCCGATCGAGCTGTACACCGGCCAGCGCCTGCAGGGCGCGTTCGAGCGCACCGCCTCGCGCCTGATCGAAATGCAGAGCGCCGAGTACCTGGGTACCCCGCACCGGGCGTGAGGGCGCCACCCAGGTAAATGCGTTGCCGGCCAGGGTTCCGGTAGTGCCGGCCGCTGGCCGGCATCCGCCGCGCGGTTACCGGGTCGGCGCCACGGCGTTCCCACGCGGCCGCTCATCCGGCCCGGCCGACACATGCAGGCCCGAGCCATCGCCGTGCTCTACCCGTACGCTCTCGCCGCGCTCCAGCAGCCGCAGTGGCTGGCCCTGGTAGCGCACTTCCAGCGCGTCATGAGTGTCGGCCAGCGACTGCACCAGCGGGCACAGCGCCATGGCCTTGGCTTCCAGTTGCTGGCTGCGCGCCTCCATGCGGCGGTCGACTTCCGCATCGAGGCGGTCGGCGCGGCGCTCCATGGCGCCGGCGCGGCCGGTGAACACCTGCCACAGCACGCTGCGGGTCATCGACCCGGCCATCGTCTCGGCCATCTGCTCGATGTGCGCGTCGAAGCCATCGCCGAAGCTCTCCTGTTCCCAGTAGCCGCGGCCCAGGCTGGCGTCGATCCAGTCCTGCATCTCGCCGCGCATTGCACGCATCTGGCGGTTGCGGGACTTGCCGGTGATGGCTTCGAAGGCGGCGTCCAGCGCATCGAAGGTGACCCCGGAGACTTCATGGGCCAGTGCGGTGACCGCTGGCATCAGCTGGCGGGCACCGGCTTCCATCTGCCGCAGGCGTGCAGCGTCGGCGGCGCTGACCGTAACCATCCTGCCATCCAGGCTCAGCTCGCCGTCGTGGAACACCACCTCATGCGGCGCCTGCGGGCCATGCCGCAGCCAGATGCCGCCGCTGTCCACCAGCACGTCGTAGTCGGTATGGATGCCGCACTGGTCCGAACGCAGGTCCGGCCCTTCGGCGGCCAGCGCCGGGGCAATGAACAGGGCAGGCAGCAGGGCCAGCGCGGGCAACCGCAGGTGCATCGGAGCATCCTTTTCCGGGAGCGAGCGGCCAGCATCCGCTGCCAGCGCGCGGGCGTCACCGGCCGGAAGTCACCCGTCCACCGGATTCCCACCGGCTGCCCACCAGCTATCCACAGGGTTGTCCCTAGCCAGTTTCATCACTGTCATGTGAAGCTGTCATTGTTCCGTTTTCGCGGTGCGTTGTACCACCGCGATGACGCCTTTCGGGCTTGACTGCGCAGCCCGTTCCGGCAGGTCTGAAGCGTCTGATCCGGGCGCCGATGGCACGATCCTTGCGGCGCAAGGGATTGCCGAATTTCACTACATTTGGCGTTGACGGACCCCATTACCCCCACTATCTTGTGGCCGTCGGTCGCAGCAACCCCAATTCAAGGGGGTGCCCGGGGTACCCATCCGCGATCGTCAACGGTAGTGGCAGGCGCAGGGTCTCATCCCCTGCGACGCCGTCCTGCCATCCTGGGCTGTCATGTCCCGGGCTGCGTCACCCGATGCATCGAGCACCCACCAATCACGCCAAGAGGACACACGCCGTGACCACCGAATCCAGCGCCACCATCGAGAAGGAAAGCGAATTCCTGTTGACGTCGCCGCCGACGGCCAACGCGATGAGTGTGACCAAGCGCAATGGCACGACCGAACTGGTGGACCTGAACAAGATCGTGCGCGCGGTGCAGCGTTCCTCCGAAGGCCTGCACGCCGTCGATCCGATGCGCGTGGCCACCCGCACCATTTCCGGCCTGTACAACGGCGCCACCACCCGCGAGCTGGACGAACTGTCCATCCGCACCGCCGCCCTGCTGATCGGTGAAGAGCCCGAGTACGGCCGCCTCGCTGCGCGCCTGCTGGCCAACTACATCGCCAAGGAAGTCTCGGGCCAGGAAATCTACGCCTTCTCGCAGTCGGTCAGCCGTGGCCATGAAGTCGGCCTGATCAACGACCGCCTGCTGAACTTCGTGCAGACCAACGCGCGCAAGCTCAACGATGCCATCGACATCTCGCTGGACCTGAACTTCGATTACTTCGGCCTGCGTACCCTGTACGACCGTTACCTGCTGCGCCATCCGCACACCCGCAAGGTGATCGAGACCCCGCAGCAGTTCTTCCTGCGCATTGCCAGCGCGCTGAGCGAGGATGTGTCCGAGACCCTGGCGCTGTACAAGCGCATGGGCAACCTGGACTACCTGCCGTCCAGCCCGACCCTGTTCAATTCCGGCACCACCCACGAGCAGCTGTCCTCGTGCTTCCTGCTGGATTCGCCGCAGGACTCGCTGGAGTCGATCTATTCCAAGTACGGCGACATCGCCCAGCTGTCGAAGTTCTCCGGCGGCATCGGCGTCAGCTACACCCGCGTGCGTTCGCGTGGTTCGCTGATCAAGTCGACCAACGGCCACTCCAACGGCATCGTGCCGTGGTTGAAGACCATGGATTCGTCCGTGGCCGCGGTGAACCAGGGCGGCAAGCGCAAGGGCGCAGCCTGCGTCTACCTGGAAACCTGGCACGCCGACGTCGAGGACTTCCTCGAGCTGCGTGACAACACCGGTGACGAAGCCCGCCGTGCGCACAACCTGAACCTGGCCAACTGGGTGCCGGACCTGTTCATGAAGCGCGTCGAGGCCGATCAGGAATGGTCGCTGTTCGATCCGCGCGTCGTGCCGGAGTTCACCGACCTGTTCGGCGAAGCCTTCGAGCAGGCCTACCTGCAGGCCGAAGCCCAGGGCAAGGCGAACCGCACCATCTCCGCGCGCAAGCTGTACGCCCGCATGATGCGTACGCTGGCCGAGACCGGCAACGGCTGGATGACCTTCAAGGACAAGTGCAACCGCGCCAGCAACCAGACCCTGCGTCCGGGCAACGTGATCCACCTGTCCAACCTGTGCACCGAAATCCTGGAAGTCACCTCCAACGATGAAACCGCGGTGTGCAACCTGGGTTCGATCAACCTGGGCAACCACTTCGACGAGCACAACGAGTTCGACTTCGAGAAGCTGGCCGAGACCGTGCGCCTGGCCGTGCGCCAGCTCGACCGCGTCATCGACCTGAACTTCTACCCGATCGAAACCGCCCGCCGCGCCAACCTGCGCTGGCGTCCGGTCGGCCTGGGCTGCATGGGCCTGCAGGACGTGTTCTTCCGCAAGCGCCTGCCGTTCGACAGCGCCGAAGCCCGCGCCCTGTCCAAGAAGATCGCCGAAGCGATCTACTTCCACGCGCTGGAAACCTCCTGCGAGCTGGCCCAGGAACGCGGCAAGCACCCGTCGTTCAACGACACCCGCGCCGCCGGTGGCGAACTGCAGTTCGACGCCTGGAACGTGGTGCCGGAAGACACCGCGCGCTGGGATGCCCTGCGTGCCCGCATCAAGGAGCATGGCCTGCGCAACTCGCTGATGATCGCGATTGCACCGACCGCCACCATCGCCTCGATCGCCGGCTGCTACGAGTGCGTCGAGCCGCAGGTGTCCAACCTGTTCAAGCGCGAGACCCTGTCCGGTGACTTCCTGCAGGTCAACCGCTACCTGGTGAACGAGCTGAAGAAGCTGGGCCTGTGGACCGCCGACATGCGCGACGCCATCAAGCTGGCCGAGGGCTCCATCGCCGGCGTGGCACAGATTCCGGAAACGCTGCGCGAGGTCTACCGCACCGCGTGGGAACTGCCGATGCGTTCGCTGATCGACATGGCCGCCGAGCGTGGTGCCTTCATCGACCAGTCGGCCTCGCTCAACCTGTTCATGGAAAGCCCGAACATCGGCGCGATGTCCTCCATGTACATGTACGCCTGGAAGCAGGGCATCAAGACCACCTACTACCTGCGTTCGCGCCCGGCCACCAAGATCGCCAAGACCACGGTGAGCAGCGCAGCCCCGGCCAAGGTGTTCAGCCCGGACGAAGCCATCGCCTGCTCGCTGGAAAACCCGGAAGCCTGCGAGGCCTGCCAATAAAAGCGGCCGTGCCGGCCTTTGGCCGGCACACCCCTTTGTAGAGTCGAGCCATGCTCGACTGCAGAAAACACCAAGGTAGCGCCGGGCCATGCCCGGCGTTTTGACCCGAGAAGACAAGGAAACACCCATGGCCGACAAGCCCAAGCAGATGCTGCTCGATCCCGGTTTTGAACTGACCCTGCGCCCGATGCGCTACCCGCAGTTCTATGACATGTACCGGAACGCGATCAAGAACACCTGGACGGTGGAAGAGATCAACTTCCAGATCGACATCACCGACCTGCACAGCAAGATGTCGCCGGGTGAGCGCCATCTGATCCACCGCCTGGTCGCGTTCTTCGCCACCGGCGACTCGATCGTGTCCAACAACCTGGTGCTGAACCTGTACCAGCACTTGAATGCGCCGGAAGCGCGCATGTACCTGTCACGCCAGCTGTATGAAGAAGCGCTGCACGTGCAGTTCTACCTGACCCTGCTCGACAACTACCTGCCGGATCCGGAAGAGCGCGTCAAAGCGTTCGCCGCGGTGGAGAACATCGACTCGATCAAGAAGAAGGCCGATTTCTGCTTCAAGTGGATCGACTCGATCCAGGACCTGAAGCGCATCGAGACCCGTGCCGAGCGTCGCCAGTTCCTGCTCAACCAGATCTGCTTCGCTGCGTGCATCGAAGGCCTGTTCTTCTTCGCTGCCTTCGCCTACGTGTACTACTTCCGTTCGCGCGGCCTGCTGCCGGGCCTGGCCTCGGGCACCAACTGGGTGTTCCGCGACGAGAGCGCGCACATGGAGTTCGCGTTCGAGTCGGTGCGCGTGGTGCGTGAAGAAGAACCGGACCTGTTCGACGACGAGATGAAGCAGCAGGTCTACGACATGCTGGCAGAAGCCATCGAATGCGAAGTGCAGTTCGCCGAGGACGTGCTGTCCGGTGGCGTGGCCGGCATCTCGACCCGTGACATGCGCCAGTACCTGCAGCACTGCGCCGACCAGCACTTCGCCAAGCTGGGCATGGAAAAGAAGTACAACGTGCGCAACCCGCTGCCGTTCATGGAACTGCAGGACGTGCAGGAGCTGACCAACTTCTTCGAACGCCGCGTCTCGGCCTACCAGGTGGGCGTGCAGGGCGAAGTCGCCTTCGACATGAACTTCTGATCGAACCGGTCAGATCTGTTGCAACGAGAAACCCCGGCCAACGCCGGGGTTTTTTGTTGCGCACGTGGGCCCTCTGTAGAGCCAAGCCCATGCTTGGCTCACGCGCGCAGCGCGCAATGACGCAATTCACATAGTCGGTAGGTCACGACCCGAAGTGTTGGTTCTGCCCGTAATGCGCATGCATGTTGTGAAAGCCAAGGGAATTACGTTGATTCCAGTGAGTATTGTCGGACTGCTGGAGTGCAGGCAGCCGGCGCTTCAATCTGATGTGGCCTCGTCAACGACCGCTTCCCTGGTGGACGATGTGTAGGAGGGGACAGCGCTGCGACGCTCTTCAGCGACCTCTCCAAAACAACGCAGTAGGCCTGCGTAGAAATCGTGATCCCCGATGGCCTTGTAGATCTGAGGTGAGTACATGATGACAATCGTCGAAAGCGAGTTTCTGGAAGCGCACGCATTTCTGAAGCAGCGTTTGGACTCACTCAGGGAGGAATTCCATCCTTTCGCTGCGACAATGGAGTCAGCGCTTTCGACGTGTAGAGAACGGGTCGTTGGCTGGAACTACTCGTTGGGCGATACCCTGGAGCTTGTCCCCCATGAACGTCTCATCCCCAGCATCCCGGAGGCGAAGGGGCGCGTGCTTGTCAAACTGACGCGGGAGGCACTGAACTCCGAGCGTCTTATCAAGTACGGTCTTGACGACAAGGGGGTGCCCATCCTTGAAATCAGGCGGCTGGACAAGGATATCGAGCGCTTTGGTGAGTTGGTGAGGTTCATCAGCAGCGACTTGATCGTGTGCTGTCAGATTTTCAACAGTGGGCTGCATCCCAACAGATTGAAATCGCTGACCAGAGTCATCAGACAAGGGAATTCAACTCACTACGTGTCCGTGAATCCGCCTCATCACTGGGCAGTAAGGTCCGATCTGCTGTCTAGCAGCAGGATCTCCACAAGCTCCTTCATGGCGACCAGTTGGCATCGGCCACTGGACTACGACTTCGTGTACGACTCGGCGGATAGGCTTGACGCTATCCTGATCGGTGACCATACGCATTGGTCGGCCGGCTAGGCGCGAGGCGTCCAGGCAGGCACGTCGTCGTTACCGCCGCCCTTCCACCGCCATGCGTACCGCCAGCCCGGCCAGCACCGTGCCCATCAGCCAGCGCTGCACCACCTGCCAGGTCGGGCGCGCGGCCAGGAAACCGGCGATGCTGCCAGCGGTCAGCGCAATCATGCCGTTCACGGTCACACTCACCGCGATCTGGGTGGAGCCCAGCACGATCGACTGCATCAGCACACTGCCCTCGCCGTCCGGATGCAGGAACTGCGGCAGCAGCGACAGGTACATCACCGCCACTTTCGGGTTCAACAGATTGGTCAGGAAGCCCATCGTGAACAGTTTGCGCGGGCTGTCCTGCGGCAGTTCGCGCACCGCGAACGGCGAACGGCCGCCGGGCTTGAGCGCCTGCCAGGCCAGGTACAGCAGGTACAGCGCGCCGCCGATGCGCAGCGCGTCGTAGGCGAACGGCACGGTCATCAGCAGGGCGGTGATGCCCAGTGCCGCACACAGCATGTAGAACACGAAGCCCAGCGCCACCCCGCCCAGCGAGATCAGGCCTGCCATCGGCCCCTGGCAGATCGAGCGTGAGATCAGGTAGATCATGTTCGGTCCGGGCGTGAGCACCATGGCCAGTGAAACCAGCGCGAAGGCCAGCAGGTCGGAAGTGGCGGGCATGGGCGGTCCTGGCAGTGGGCGTGGCGCAGTGTAACGCCTGCCGCAGGCGCGGCCTGCGCAGGCACCGCTGCCGGGTGACCGTTGCACGTGCATTCCGATGGCCATCACGCCGGTCGCTTAGAATCCGCAGCACCCCACACCGAAGCCCCCCCA